>JAKSOJ010000147.1 GCA_024405645.1 Phascolarctobacterium sp.
GCTCACCCAGATTTGATTATCATAGGTGTTGAGCCAGACTATACAACGATTCGCATTGAGCAAATCAAGGAACTTATTGGCAAAGCGGCTTTCGCACCAGTACTAAGCAAAAACAAGATTTGCATTGTTGAAGATGCAGATAAAATGACGGATGCAGCAATGAATGCATTTCTCAAGGTTTTGGAGGAACCACCAGTTGGATGGATTATCATTCTTCTTGCAGAGTCCGAAGAAAAGCTCTTGACTACTATTCTTTCCCGTGTTGTTCGTCTAAGGTTTAAAGCAGTGCCTGAAAATGAATTTTTGCAGGCTCTAAAGGAAAGAGAAATATCTGTAGATAGGGCAAAGGTTTTACACCGTATGAGCGAAGGCTCCATTGGTACCGCTCTTGCACTGGCTGATGCGAATATCTGGGAGTATCGCTCTACCGCAATTGCTTTCTTGGAAGCTTTACCACTTGCAACTCCCATGAATTATTTAACGGGAAGACCATGGGTTGAAAAATACGAGAGACCAGAAGCGATTCTCTTTGTAAAAGTTTTGCAAATACTAGTTAGAGATTTAATCTTCTGCAAATTGAAAAATACAGAAGTTCTATATAATTATGATATGGTAGATGATTTAATTAATCTATCAAGAAATTGGTCCTTTAAAGGGCTGAAGGTAGCGCTTGCTGCTATTGATGAGGCTTACGGAGTATTAACAGGTAACGCGGGAATAAGACTTTCCATGGAATCTGTAGCTCTTAAAATAGATAAGGCATATAAGGAGTGAAGAAATGCCAACAGTTGTAGGTATAAGATTTAAAAAAGCTTGTAAAATATATTATTTTGATCCAGCGGACACTGGTGTCCAAAAGGGCGATTCCGCTATCGTTGAGACAGCTCGCGGCGTTGAATATGGCGATGTTGTAATCGGTCCTCGCGAGGTTGGGGAAGAAAGCATTGTTTCTCCATTAAAACCTGTTATGAGAAAAGCAACTGAAGCGGACTATGAAAAGCTGATTGATAATAAAATTCGTGAAAAAGAAGCTTTTAACATTTGCTTGCGCAAGATTGCTAACCATAATCTGCCTATGCGTTTAACTGATGTAGAATTTACTTTTGACGTTAATAAAATCATTTTCTATTTTACTGCAGATGGTCGTATTGACTTCCGTGAATTGGTAAAGGATTTGGCAGCTGTATTCCGTACACGCATTGAACTTCGTCAAATCGGTGTTCGTGATGAAGCTAAAATGTTAGGTGGTATTGGTTGCTGTGGACGTCCTCTTTGCTGTGCCACCTTCTTAGGCGATTTTGAACCCGTGTCCATTCGTATGGCGAAGGATCAAAACCTTTCTTTGAACCCAACAAAGATTTCTGGTATTTGTGGTAGACTCATGTGCTGCTTGAAATACGAAAATCATCTGTATTGTAAATGCAATGATTGTGGTAAGGAACGCAAAGAACGTGTGCCAATTCCGAAAATTGGTTCAATGGTTGCAACTCCTCTTGGTGAAGGCAAGGTAACTGGCATTAATCGCGGCCAAAAGACTGCAAGCGTACAACTTTCACCTAATAATATTATTCAAGTGGAGTGGGATGAAATCGTTGATGTCTCCCAAGCAGATAATGTCTGAGGCAGAAAATAGCGTTCGCTGTGATTATTTGCCCAAATGCATGTATAAAATTTGGCAGGATTCTAAGGAGTTCAGTTATACAACGGACGCAGTTTTTTTAGGAAATTTTGCGCATCTAGTTCGCAAGGCCAAGGTGTTAGAGCTTGGTTGTGGCACTGGGGCTATTAGCATGCTCCTTGAGTCCCGTGGCGCTGAGGAAATTACCGCGATTGATGTTAACAAAAATATAACTAAGCTTTTTCGTCAAAGTGTTGCGGATAATGGCTTAGAAGAGAAAATCCAAGTTTTGGACGGGGATATTTGTGAGTATAAAAAATACTTTAAACCCGAAAGCATGGATTTAGTGGTTGCCAATCCACCTTATAGGAATTCTGGGGACCAAAGAATTATTGGTACTGCAGCGTGCCATGAAGTTACTGGCACGCTTGAGGATTTTTTTAAGGCTGCGGCTTATGCAGTTCGTTATCGTGGGCGCTTTGCTTTAGTTCAATTACCAGAACGCTTTGCAGAAAGTATGCAGCTTGCTTTTAAGTATGGCCTACAGCCAAAGCGTTTACAATGGGCTCACGCATCCATAGATAAACCCGCTTGGATATTTCTCATGGAAATGACAAAGGGTGGTTCTTATGGAATGGAAGTTCTTCCGCCCATCATTATGTATGATGAAAATGGCAACTATACTGAGCAAGTAAGAAAATTTTACGAATAGGCATAATCTTCTTGACTTAGAGTTAGCTCTAACTGATATAATTAATCTAATATGTGCCTAAAATTTAAATGATACTTTAATATATTTTTAGGAGGAAATCATGGAAAAAGCAAAAGTTTATTTTACCGACTTTAGAACTCCCTACGGTGGACTTCCGCTGGCTCAAAAACTGCAAAAATTAATGAAAAAAGCAGGTATTGGCGACATTGATTTTGAAGGCAAATTCGTTGCAATTAAAATGCATTTTGGCGAAAAAGGCAACTTAGCATTCCTTCGTCCTAACTATGCAAAAGCTGTGGCTGATGTTGTTAAAGAATTAGGCGGTCGTCCGTTCTTAACTGACTGCAATACTCTTTATGTTGGCAGCCGCAAACATGCACTGGAACATTTAGACTGTGCTTATGAAAATGGCTTTAACCCTTTCTGTACAGGTGTACATACAATTATTGCTGATGGCCTGAAAGGCACTGATGAAGAAGAAGTTCCCGTTCCTAACGGCGAATTAGTAAAAGCTGCTAAAATCGGTCGTGCTCTTATGGATGCCGACATCGTTATCAGCTTGACTCACTTTAAAGGTCATGAAATGACTGGCTTTGGTGGCGCAATTAAAAACCTTGGCATGGGCGGTGGTAGCCGTGCTGGCAAGATGGAAATGCACTGCGATGGTAAAATGAAAGTTAGTGCAAAGAAATGCGTAGGCTGTGGTGCTTGCGTAAGAATTTGTGCTCACAATGCTCCGACCGTTGTTGATGGTAAAGCAACCATTGATCTTGCTAAATGCGTAGGCTGTGGTCGCTGCTTGGGTCGTTGTCCTAAAGATGCAATCTCCTCTGGTTTCTCCAATAGCGGTGAAGCTCTCAATAAACGCATGGCTGAATATGCTTGGGCTATTCTTCACGATCGTCCTAACTTCCATGTAAGCTTAATTGTTGATGTTAGCCCGAACTGCGATTGCCACGCAGAAAACGATGCTCCTATCGTTGGCGATATCGGTATGTTGGCAAGCTTTGACCCTGTTGCTCTTGATAAAGCATGTGCTGATCTCGTTAATGCAGCAACTCCGCTTCCAAATAGCCAATTGGGCGACAACTTAGCTGCTCATCCTGCAGAATGCGAAGGACATGACCATTTCCATAACAGCACTCCTGCTTCTAGCTGGGAATACTTGCTGGAACATGGCGAAAAGCTTGGCATGGGCTCCATGGACTACGAATTAATTACCATTAAATAAATTTGTTTCACGTGAAACTGTAAAAGAGCTAGATCGTACGAGCTAGCTCTTTAAATTTTTAAAATATTTTTCGCTGACATATTTTAGCCATAATTATTTTTTAAACTATCCTCAGACTAAATATGGTATAATAGTTTTGACTTCAAATATAGGAGGAAATGCTCATGAGCACAAAAGAAAAATGGCTTTTAGCAGGTGTTGTTATATTACTGCTAATTTTGGGCATGATTGCAGCTGGGGTGTACTTTGTAGTTAGCTCTGTACCTGATCCAGTAAGTCAAGTTATTACTTCCGTGGCGACTGGTAATGAATCCATAGCTGTGGACCAAATTGTCCAAGGAAATGACGCTTTAGAAAAATATATTCTGCAAGGTAGTTCTGAACCGATTTTGAAATCCATAAAAGCACATGCAATCTTTATTGCAGTAATCGCTTTTGCAGAGTCCTATATTCCGGTTATTGCCCCGGAAATAATTTGGGCAACAA
>JAKSOJ010000148.1 GCA_024405645.1 Phascolarctobacterium sp.
CTTTATATGTTTGGTATTCCTGCGAAGAATGCTAAAGAGTTTGATGCTGCTAATTGGATGGATCAGCTTTCTCTTGTTTATAGTGATTTTCTAGGTATTGAAAAGAGCAGTTTCTCTGCAGCGGATATAGAATTGCCGTTCTTAGAAAATAAGGATGAAGAGTTTAGCATTAAGGCGGAAGAGGAAAAGCTTATGGAACCTATCCAAAGCTTTAATACTTCCGGTCGTAAACTTTTTACTGCATCTGCTTTAACCAATTATTTATATTGTCAACGTCAATATTTCTATTCAGAATTTATGGGCTTGCCTGCTTTGGATGAACAGGTAATTAATGAAACCAAGGACATGTCTGCTACCACAATGGGTTCAATCATCCACGAAACCTTGGAAAAGTATAATGGAAGAAATAACTTAATTCATGCATTTAAGGCGGCAGTTAAAGCTTGGGCTCCTTGTGCAAATACTGATAGAGCATGGAAACTCTTGAAGGACTATGTAAATTCAGAACTTTTTAAAAGCATTCCCTCTGAACAATTAAGAGAAAAGGAATTTTTGGTTGAGGCTGAGGATTTAGTATTTAAAGGCTTTATAGATGTTTTGGCTTTCAATCCTGACGGAACTTTAAGCATTATCGACTATAAAACTGGTGAACCTCCGAAAGCTGGAGATGAAGAGCTTGGTTATATGTATCAGCTGGCAATTTATAGCTATGCTGCAGAAAAGCTTCTCAATAAAAAGGTTACTAAAGCAGAGCTTCACTTTCTGCAAAATAACACTAGCTTCGCTCTTACAAAGGAAAACGCTTTTGAAGAAGCATTGAGCTTGGCTAAGGAGATTACAGCCAAAACTCAGGAAGAAGAGTTTGCTTGTAATCATGAATCCTGCAAGCATTGTGGGTATAATTACCTTTGTAGGAAAGAGTAGGGGATTATGCTCTTTGGGAATAACAAATATTTCTTGCCAAGAAAAACTGTTAGTGTTATCATTAAAATGTATGAGTATTCATATACAATATAATTTTAATGTACTCCACCTTCCTATATTATATAGTGGTGTGATGAAGAAAGGATGTTACTAATGGCTGTATCTTTAGTAAAAGAATTTTTAAATGTTGTAAAATTAAGCGAAAGCAAAATTGAGGGCAAAGGTGAATTGGTTCTCGATAGCATTCTGTCCCACTTTGGTTACGATGATTGTGATTTAAAACAAGGTGTAGAAAGATTATACACCATGGGTAAAATTAAACATTCCTTCAGAAGCACACTTAACGCAGGTCAAGATATGCCCGCAATTTTAGATTGGTTCAAAGCAAATCTCGGTATTTCTGACGAAGAAATTGCTGCAGAAACTGCAAAAATCGCTGCATACGGTGCTTCTATGATGGAAATGGCTAAAAAATCCTTAGCTGCTGGTCATAATGTATCCGGTAAAAAATATGTTGATTTGGCTGCTGGTGCTGGCAATGCTGAAGCTCAAGCTCTTTTGGCTGACATGGCTTATGCTAATTCTATGATGGAAATGGCAGAAAAATCCTTTGCTGCTGGTCATAAAGTATCTGGCAAAAAATATGTTGAATTAGCTGCTGCAAAAGGCTGCCCCTGCGCTAAAGCTAAATTAGCTGAAATCGTTTATGCTGAAAGCATGATGGAAATGGCAGAAAAATCTTTTGCCGCTGGTCATAAAGTATCTGGTAAAAAATACGTTGAATTAGCTGCTGCAAAAGGTTGCCCCTGTGCTAAAGCTAAATTAGCTGATATCATTTATGTTGAAAGCATGATGGAAATGGCAGAAAAATCCTTAGCTGCTGGTCATAAAGTATCTGGCAAAAAATATGTTGAATTAGCTGCTGCAAAAGGTTGCCCTTGCGCTAAAGCTAAATTAGCTACCCTGTAATAATAAATGTTTTAAGGTTGGTTTTTGATACATACCTTGTTGTTATGAGTCAGTTGAGTACAATCGATGTATTCAACTGGCTCTTTTATTTTTTCTTTGGCCATTTTCCTTGAAAAAGATACCATTAAATGGTAAAATATAATGTCTATTAATGTCTTTAAAATTATTTAGAATAAATCTTAATAAGGAGTTTATATGTGCGAATTATGCAATAAAAAGCATGCAGTAACCTACGAGCTCATCAAAGAATGTCCTCGTAGTGGTGCACGTCTTGGCAAGCTGCATACTCCTCATGGAACCTTCGATACTCCTATGTTCATGCCCGTTGGCACACAGGCTACGGTTAAAACCATATCCCCAGAGGAATTATATGATATGAAGAGCCAGGTTATTTTGGCTAATACTTATCATCTCTTCTTGCGTCCTGGTCATGAATTGGTAAAGAAGGCAGGCGGCTTACATAAATTTATGAACTATAAGCGTGGCATGTTGACTGATAGTGGAGGTTTCCAGGTTTTCAGTTTGGGTGCTATGCGTAAGATTACGGAAGAAGGCGTAATGTTCCGTTCTCACATAGATGGTTCTAAACAGTTCCTTTCTCCTGAGGTTTCTACTCATGTTCAAGAAGCTTTGGGTGCAGATATTGCAATGGCATTTGACGAATGTATTCCTTATCCTAGTGATTTTGATTACACCAAACGCTCTACAGAAAGAACTACCCGTTGGGCTAAACGTTGTTTAGAAGCTCATACTCGCGAAGATCAATCTCTGTTCGGTATTGTTCAAGGTGGTATGTTCCCTGAACTTCGTAAATTATCCTGTCAGCAATTAACCGAAATGGATTTTGCAGGCTATGGTATTGGTGGTTTGTCTGTTGGTGAACCCAAGCCCATGATGTACGATATTCTTGGTCAAACCACTGTACATTTGCCCAAAAACAAAGCTCGTTATCTGATGGGTGTTGGAACTCCGGATTGCCTCGTTGAAGGTGTAAACCTGGGCGTTGATATGTTCGACTGCGTTTTCCCAACCCGCGTAGCAAGAAATGGTACTGCTATGACTCACACAGGTCGTCTTGTAGTGCGCAATGCTATCTATGCTGAAGATTGGCGTCCTATCGAAGAAGGTTGCGATTGTTATACCTGTCGCAACTTCAGTCGCGCTTACATTCGCCATTTGTTTAAGGCTGAAGAAACCTTTGGTCTTAGATTACTTTCCATTCACAACTTACATTTCATCTTGAAATTCGCTGAAGAAATGCGTATGGCAATTGCCGGAGATTACTTCCCTGAATTCCGTGCTAATTTCTTAGCTAATTATAAAGGGTAATTAACGTATTTACTGGAGGTATAAAAATGGATGTTCAACAAGTTGCTGGTTTAATTCCCATTCTTTTGATGGGCGCAATTTTCTATTTTGGTCTGTATAGACCTCAAAAAGTTGAAGAAGCAAAGCGTAAAGCTAAACTCGAAGCTCTGAAAAGAGGAGACGAAGTTATCACTATCGGTGGCATTTTCGGTACCATTCAAAAATTAGATGAGAAAAAAGTTTGGCTGGAAATTGGCGAAACCGAAAACGGTGAAAAAATCGTCATCGTAGTAGCTAAACTTGGTATCAGTGGTTTCCAAGATGCTGAAAAAGAAAAACAATTCTAATAAAACTGCTTTGCGTACTGAACTCAAAAAAGCGCGTAATAATCTTGAACCTAGTTACGTAAATGAAGCTAGTAAGCTCATTTGCCAGAGAATTATAAAATCATCACTTTATGAAAATGCCAAGGTCATTCTTGCTTATCTTGCTTTTGGCAAGGAGGTAAATTGTGACGAGTTTATTCGTAAGGCTTTAGATGAGGGTAAAACAGTTTGTGTTCCTTTCATCGTTGATAATGAGCATTTTCTAGCTGCTAGATTGAACTCTCTAGAAAATTTCGAATTGGATCGTTATGGTATTCGTACTGTAAAAGAGCCAATTTACGAAGTTAATCAAGAGGATATCGATTTAGTTCTGGTTCCTGGACTTGCGTTTGGAAATGATGGTTCACGAATTGGCATGGGAGCAGGGTACTATGATCGCTTTCTTGCAAACAGCAAAGCGATTACTCTTGGCCTTGCCTATAAAAAATTAATGCAGGAAAGCATTCCTGTAGACGA
>JAKSOJ010000149.1 GCA_024405645.1 Phascolarctobacterium sp.
CGCCGTCAACAGCTGCGGAAACTTTTTCATAGGTGGGGAACAGGAAAGGAACGTCGAATACGTTCATAGCAGGAATAACTTGTGCCCAACGAGCAACGGTGTTCAGACCGAGGTCAAGAGCGCCAGACATGATAGCATCGTTCATGTTTTTGTCTTTGAAGGTTGCACCAGAGTGGGAGATTTGAATATCGATGGTGCCATTGGATTTAGCAGCTGCTTTCTTTTGCAGGCTAATCATGTTTTGTACCAGCCAGTGGGATTCGGGGAATTGGCTAGCCAATTTCAGAGTTACTTTTTTGTCAGCACCAGCGGCAGGAGCTGCTGCTTTTTTGTCGCCGGAGCCACCGCAACCAGCAACCAGGATCATTGCTGCTACCATAGCAGCTGCAGTAAATTTTTTGGAGAATTTCATAATTTTTCTTCCCTTCTTTTCTAACTTGCGATGTACCAAATCGCTGATTGTTTTAAAAACGTCTCTAAATGAGGCGATGTTAATAAAATAAAAACGCCCCTACCTTGCGGTAGGGGCGGATTACGCGGTACCACCCTACATTGTACTCGATGCCTTAACGGAGCAAACGTCAAGGACTACTGAAGTTTCACCCTTGAAACTCACAGGCGAGAGAAACATTTCCAATCCCCTAGCTTGCACCAAACGCTAGGTCTCTAAAGCATGTAGATATTTCGCTCCTGATCATAGTTGTTACTGTGTAGGTTTTTAAATAAATTATGAAAATTATAACAGTATTATTATACTATGTCAACAAATTTATAGTGAAAAAACCAACAATTTTCTAACTATTCCGTTGCTTCACGCACAATGTGAAAATGCCCATATATAGTGGACAAAATTACAGATCAGACAATAATTCATCCATATATTTACGCAGCTTATCCATCTTTTTCTTGATAGCTGCAGCCTTATCTGCATCACGAGTAATGATTTGTTCCACTTTGCTCTTTTGCTTGAGATAATCGCTTTCCATGTTGGCCAAAGCAGCCTTTAACTCCATAGCAGCCTCTTCCTCTTGAGCAGCAGTAGATTCGTGAATAATCCATTCATTGCCGTGAATTTCAGCACAATCGCCAAAATGAGGAATATAAGTTGCAGTGCCAATCTTTTTAGAAATTTCATCTGCCAAAACCATACTTGCGTCTATTTCGCCATGGGTTACGAAGAAGCATCTCGGAGTTTCCTTCAGAGCGTCATACCAAGCGATGAGTTGCTCCTTATCAGCATGTGCAGAGAAACCCTTCATATTATAAATCTTAGCTTGAACGGTAATTTCCTCACCCATCAATTTAACGCGTTTTGCACCTTCAACCAGTTTGCGACCAACAGAACCCTCTGCTTGGTAACCAGCGATGATTACGGAGCATTCCTTACGCCAAAGATTGTGTTTTAAATGGTGAAGAATACGACCAGCATCGCACATACCACTTGCGGAAAGAATAATCATGGGACTATCCATATGATTCAATGCAGCAGATTCTTGGGCAGTAGCAGTAAAATGCAGGTTTTGCATGTTCACCAAACGACGACCTTGCATTACGTAAAGAGCACGAGCTTCTTCATCGTATTCGTCAGGATTGGTCAGAGTAATCTCTGTTGCTTTATTTGCCATGGGGCTATCAACATAGATAGGAATTTCCGGAATTTTTCCTGCAGCAATCATTTTTTGGAAATAGTACAGAAGTACTTGAGTACGACCTACTGCGAATGCAGGAATAATAACGTTACCACCACGTTTTACAGTATCATTAACAATTTCGGCCAATTCTGCTTCTTTATCATAAGCTTCGTGCTTACGATTGCCATAGGTAGATTCAGTAATAATGAAATCAGCGGGTTCTAAGCTTGCAGGGTCATCAATAATGGGTTGATTAGGTTGGCCAATATCACCAGTAAAGATGAATTTAGTAGTGTCCTTGCCATCTTGAACCTTCATTTGGATAAATGCAGAGCCTAAAATGTGTCCTGCAATCTTAAAAGTGCACTTTACGCCAGGAACTGGAGAAAACTCTACGCCAAAATCGTGAATCTTCATCAATTTTACGGCATCAGCTGCATCGTCAATTGTAAAGAGCGGCAGAACTACCTTCTTGCCAGCACGCATACCCTTGCGATTCATTTCTTCAGCATCGCTTTCCTGAATATGAGCACTGTCTGGGAGCAAAATGCTACACAGTTCCTTTGTTGATTTAGTGCAATGGATGGTTCCTTTAAAGCCTTCTTTGGTTAATTTGGGCAATAGACCACTATGGTCAACATGCGCATGAGTCAAAACAACTGCATCAATCTCTGCAGGATTGAACAAAAATTCTTTTTCGTTAAATGCCTTAACCAATTTGGAGCCTTGGAACATACCACAATCAACCAGAAGCTTATAATTACCAACTTCGATTAAATAACAGGAACCAGTTACAGTTCTAGCTGCGCCTAAGAATGTGAGTTTCATAGTTTTTCCTCCCACGACGTAAATATCAGTGCATAGTGCTGAATGAATGAATAAATGCTATATTTACATTAACAAATGATTGCAAGTTTAAAGTTCTAGCAATACTTTAAATGCTTTAGCATAAGCATACTTATTCTTTAATTATTCTCCAAAGAGCCTTTCAATTCCTGCTAAAAGAGAGCCAAAGAACGAAGTTTTCTTCATATTACAATTACTGCAATTTCCGCAATTATCCTTCGCCTTTTCACCAAAATAATTAAGCATATACTTTCTTAAGCAGGTTTTGCTTCGAACAAAGCCATGCATCTGTTCTAATAGCTTTTTCTCATGAGCAATAGTAGATGAATCTCTATCGCCATGCTCAATTAGATATGTATTAATTCGTAAATCTTCTTTATCGAAAAGCAAAAGGCACTCACTGGCTTTACCATCTCGCCCAGCTCGACCAGCCTCTTGATAATAGCTTTCCAAATCCTTTGGCATATTATAATGAAGCACCCAACGCACATCTGGTTTATCGATTCCCATGCCAAATGCATTGGTGGCAACAATAATATTGCATTTCCCATCCAAAAATTTTTGTTGATTTTCCTTGCGTTCATAAGGTCCAAGTCCAGCATGATAACGCAAAGCCTTATAGCCAAGCCCGTTGACAAATTCAGTAACTGCTTCAACCTTGCGCCTTGTCGCACAGTAAATAATTCCGCAGTCATGCTTATGAGCTGCTATAAATTTAGCAGCATCCCTATCTTTGTCGACAGAAGCTTTCACCATAAATTTCAAGTTAGGTCTATCAAAGCCAGTAACGAAAACCTTCGCATCAATAATACCCAAACGATAACAAATATCCCTGCGTACTTCTTCCGTAGCAGAAGCAGTAAAGGCAGCAACCTGCGGATAACTTGGCAAGCTTTTTAGGAATTCAGGAATAGCGTGATATTCTTCTCTAAAGCTTCTCCCCCATTGAGAAACACAGTGAGCCTCATCCACTGCCACAAACTTGATATTCGCCTTTTGGGCAAATTGGCGAAACTTTTCGTTACTCAAGCGTTCAGGAGAAACATAGAGAAATTTATATTTCCCTTGCAAGGTATCGTAAAGAATCTTGCCATACTCATTATTGTTCAAAGAACTATTCAAAAAAGCAGCGAGAATATTTCTGCGAGAGAGATTCTCTGCCTGATCCTTCATAAGACTTATCAAGGGAGATACAACAATGGTTAGTCCGTCCATAAGAAGTGCAGGTAATTGGAAGCACACGGATTTACCTGCCCCAGTGGGCAAAACTGCAAGCACAGGACGACCCGCTAAAATCTCGTTAATTACCTCTTCCTGTCCTGGACGGAAAGCATCGTAGCCATAATATTCTTTTAATGCGGCATGAATATCGTAATGCAAATTTTACCTCTCTAAAAAAGAATTTAACGTTTACACAATTATACCATATTTACTCTAGCACATAACTCAGCATTCATCATAAAAAATAACCCGCTGCTTTTCACAACGGGTTATTGCTTATAAATTCTTTTCT
>JAKSOJ010000015.1 GCA_024405645.1 Phascolarctobacterium sp.
CGGTCCAATCATAGAACCAGCTTGTTGGAAGCTGAACATGTAGGCGTAAACACGACCTCTTTCATTCTTTTGCGTATGAGTTGCAAGTGTGGATGTAATGGAAGGCATAACACCTGCGAAAAACAAACCATAAACAAAGTTTGATATGCAGAAGAAAGTGAAGGTTCTAGGAATAGCAGAGAAAATATTACCAAAGGCGGATAACAAGGATGCAAGCATCAAGCTTACATAGAAGCCGTGCTTTTGTCCAAAGGTTCCCCACATTGGTGCGGTGATTGCAGACGCAAAGCCAACTAAGGAGAAGGACAGACCGGAAAGCAATACTACATTATCAACGCCCTCTAAAGTGCTGACATAAAGAGTCATGATTGGTTGGACTAAAAGGATGACCATGAATACGATGCCACCCAAGATTAATGTTTCTACAACTGCGGGACGCGATAGAATATTACCAGCAGGTATATCTTCTTTTGGCGGTGGGTCTGGTTCAGGTTCGGGAATAATGAAGATGAAGGCCAGAGTAATCAAGGTCAGGAAGAAGGAGGCAACCATAAAAGAAGCACGCATACCAAAATATGTTGCCAAGGTTCCACCGATTAAAGGACCTGCAATGTTGCCGAGTGTTAATCCTGTTTGAATTATGCCTAAACCTAATCCGAGCTTATCAGGTGGTACAAAGCTAGATGCTAAGGCGAAGCAAACAGAAACTAGGCCTGCTGCTAAGCCTTGAAAAGCACGAACCATGAACATTTGCTCTGGCGTGGTAACAATGGAACCTAAAAAATAGGAGATTGCAAGACCAGCTGCCGAACGAATACCCATCAGTCTCTTGCCATGTTTATCCGCTAACTTGCCCCAGATAGGTGCCAAAAGTCCGCCGATTAAGAAGGTGATAGAGAAGATTGCTCCGTTCCACATCTTAACATTGGCAGGATCAACACCTAATTCCTTTAAAAGATACATGGGCAGGAAGGGGATGAGCATTGTATAGCCTGCACTCATAAAAACGACTACTGTGGTGAGAACACCTAGTCTAATTTTCCAACTGTTCATGAGTGCGCCTCTTCATTATCGAGAATTTTCATAAATTCTTCGCCGGTAATAGTTTCTTTTTCTAAAAGATAAGCGGCGAGAACATCTAATTTATCTCTATTTTCAGTGAGTATTTGTGCTGCTTTGGCATGAGCTTTTTTAATAATTTCCAAAACCTTTTGGTCGATTTGAGTTGCGGTTGCATCGCTGCAAGCGAGGGAGGAATTGCCACCGAGGTATTGGTTGGTAACAACTTCAGTTGCCATCATATCAAACTCTTCAGTCATGCCATAGCGAGTAACCATGGCACGAGCAATTTTTGTTGCTTGTTCGATATCGTTAGAAGCACCAGTTGTAATGCTGCCGAAAATAATTTCTTCAGCACAACGACCACCAGTGATGGTTGCAATCTTGTTGAAGAGCTCTTCCTTCTTCATGAGGACGGAATCATTTTCAGCAATTTGCATAGTATAACCAAGAGCACCATTGGTACGAGGGATGATAGTAATCTTATGAACAGGAGCAGAATGCTTTTGCATTGCTGCTACAAGGGCATGACCGATTTCGTGGTAAGCGATAACACGTTTTTCTTCAGGAGAAATAACTGCACCCTTGCGTTGGTAACCTGCAATAACAACCTCGATAGATTCTTCCAAATCGGCTTGTTCTACTAATTGACGATTAAGACGAACTGCTCTTAAAGCGCCTTCGTTAACAATGTTAGCGAGTTCAGCGCCAGAAGCACCTGCTGTAGCACGAGCTAGGGCGTTGAAGTCAATATTTTCGGCTAATTTAACGTTAGCGGCATGAACCTTGAGAATGGCTTCACGACCTTTAAGGTCAGGGAGTTCTACCGGCACACGGCGGTCAAAACGACCAGGACGTAAGAGAGCAGGGTCCAAGGATTCAGGTCTGTTGGTAGCTGCGAGAATAACAACACCCTTACCACCATCAAAACCATCCATTTCGCTGAGCAATTGGTTCAGGGTTTGTTCGCGTTCATCGTTACCGCCAAATTGACCGCTATCGCGCTTTTTGCCAATAGCATCAATTTCATCGATGAAAACGATGCAAGGAGCTTTTTCTTGAGCTTGTTTAAACAAGTCGCGTACACGAGCGGCACCCATACCAACGAACATTTCTACAAATTCAGAACCAGAGATGGAGAAGAAAGGAACCTTTGCTTCACCAGCAACTGCTTTGGCAAGAAGTGTTTTACCAGTGCCCGGAGGGCCTACGAGCAATGCGCCCTTGGGCATATTAGCACCAATTGCTTTGTATTTGGACGGATCGTGGAGAAAGTCAACTAATTCCATAAGTGCTTCCTTAGCCTCGTCTTGACCTGCTACATCAGCAAAGCTTTTGCCAGTTTCAGTCTCTGCATAAACCTTGGCGTTGCTTTTGCCAAAGGTCATGCTATCTGCTCCTCCCATACGTCCGCCGAGGTACTTAGAGAGAAGCTTCCAGATAAGGAAGAAGAATACTGCAGGCAGAATCCAGGAAGTGAAGATGGTTTCTAAAAGGCTTGGTTCACGAGGAATAACCTGGGAAAACTCAGTCTTGGATTTCATCAGTCTTTCTGCGAGTTGAGGGTCTTCAACACGACCTGTAATATAAATCTCTTTTTCGTTTTCCTTATTCATACCAGCGATACGTTTGTCGCTGATTTCTACCTTGTTGACTTTTCCTTCATCAACAAGTTGGAGGAAATTGGAGTAGGAGACTTGGTGTACGGAGCTTTGGAGAAAGTTTGGTTTAATGAATGTGTTGAAAGCCATAATTATGATCATAGCGATCAAGTAGTAATAGATTATAGGCTTTTTATTCTTATTATCTCCCATAATTATCTCCTTTCGGTATAATGTGTAATCTAATATCTTGATTACAGTTCTTTAATCATTTGGATAATTTTTTCAACTTCTTCGTCTTTGGTTGCCCAAGATGTGCAAATGCGGACAGAGTAGTTGCCATTAGGAAGGTAGCCAGTGTGGCTGAGCGCAAATTCAGTGGAAAGCTTTTCGTATTGTTCCTTGGTGATGTCGATGAAGATTTGGTTGGTCGGAGTGTAGGTGACGAGTTTGATGCCTCGTTCTTCAATTGCTTTACGAATACGAGCTGCTTGGGAGCAAGCTTTCTTACCAATTTCAAAATAGAGTCCATCTCTAAAGACTTCACCAAATTGAACGCCCAAGAGTCTGCCCTTGGCGAGAATGCCGCCATTTTGTTTTGCGATAGAGAAGAAATCTTCTTTTAACTTGTCATTAATAATTACCATTGCTTCGCCGAAGAGTAAGCCGCATTTAGTACCGCCTGCATAGAAGGCATCACAGGTTTTTGCCAAATCTTCAATAGCCAAATCGTTTTCTTCAGAACCGAAGGCATAGGCAAGACGTGCACCATCAACATATAAATAGAGACCATGTTCTTGGCAAACCTTGTAAATATCATTCAATTCTTTTTTGCTATAGAGAGAACCAGTTTCGGTAGGTTGGGAAACATAAACCAATTTGGGTTGAGCCCAGTGCGGACGATTAGGATCCAGAGCATAGGTTTGGTAAGCTGCTTCAACTTGTTCAGCTGTTAATTTGCCATCGTCAGAAGGTTGTTCGAGAACCTTGTGGCCAGTGTGCTCGATAGCGCCTGCTTCGTGGGTTGCGATGTGGGAAAGGTTGGTTGCAATTACTGCTTGATGAGGACGGAGCGCAGAGCAGATTAAAACGAAGTTTGCTTGAGTACCGCCAATCAAAAATTGGACTAAGGCGTCAGGACAAGCAAAGGTTTTCTTAACTAACTCTTTAGCTTCATAAGTATAAGGATCTTCGCCATAACCATTGGTTTGATCCATGTTGGTTTCGATTAATTTGTTCAGGACTGCTTTGAGGCAGCCTTCGGTGTAGTCAGAGTTCATTCTGTACATTGGTATATACCTCTCTCTTGATATAAAAGTTTAATTATTTGCTTTCTTGTTTATTTTTGTACCACTCGTAAATAACGGGTAATATGGAGAATACTACGATACCCATTGTCACGAGGGAAAAATTCTTTTTGATTACAGGAATGTTGCCGAAGAAATAACCACCGCCGACGAATAAGAATACCCAGGTAAATGCACCAACAACATTATATTTAGCAAATGTAAAATAATGCATCTTGCCAAGGCCTGCCACAAAGGGGGCAAAGGTACGAACGATAGGAGCGAAACGGCAGAGGAAGATAGCTTTAGGACCATGCTTTTCATAAAATGCATGAGCTTTATCGATATGTTCCTTTTTGATAAGTGAAGTATTCATGCTTATAAGCTTTTCGCCTAGATGCTCACCTATCATATAGTTTGAGGCATCACCTAAAATAGCTGCTACCAAAAAGATTACAGTAACGATTTTGATATCCATGCCTTCTGGAGCTGCTGCGGCAAGTGCACCACAAGCGAAAAGCAGGGAGTCACCGGGCAAGAAGGGTGTTACTACAAGGCCGGTTTCACAAAAAACTACTGCAAATAAAATTGCATAGATAAAAGATCCATAAGCCGCCATGATTTCAGGTAAATGTTTATCTAGGTGGAGGACCAAATCAACGAAAGACATCAAAAAACTTTCCACGAAAATTCTCCTTTAAAAAATAATTCTTTTCATAAAATCTAACTTCTAATTATATAATAAATACGCCTCGTTATAAAGAAAAATCTGAAAATTTTATGTCTGAATTGCAATTTTGGAGGATATTGGCTTGTATATTTCTTCATTAAAATATAATAACTCGAAATTTTGTCAAATTGATGTTATTACGAAGTGTTTTGTGGTAAAATAAAATGTATTATTGTTTTAAAATTCGTCAAAGAATGGAGAATAAAATGACTGAAGAATTATGTTGGTGTGGCAGTGGCAAGGCTTACTGCGATTGCCACCAAAAAAATGATGACAAAGTTAGGCTTTTGCAGTCTAAGGGCGAAGAAGTTCCTGATCCTGAGATGCTGAAAACTAAAGAGCAAATCGAAGGTATTCGTAAAGCAGGTGCTTTGAATACTGCAATTTTGGACGAAATCGAGAAAATGATTAAGCCTGGTATGAGCACCGAAGAAATTGATCGTTTTGTTTACGATTATACCATTGCTCATGGTGGCATTCCTGCTTGCCTCGGTTATTTTGGTTTCCCAAAAAGCTGTTGTACATCTATTAATGATCAAGTTTGCCATGGTATTCCTAGCGAAACCGATATTTTGAAAAATGGTGATATTGTTAACGTAGACTGCACAACTATTGTAGATGGTTATTATGGAGACGCTTCCCGTACCTTCATCATTGGCAAAGCACCTAAAAAGGCTGTCGATTTGGTTGAGGTTACTCGTCAATGCTTGAAACTTGGCCTTGAGGCAGCAAAGCCTTGGGCGCATTTGGGCGATATTGGCGCTGCAATTAGCCAATACGCTCGTAAACGTGGCTACAGTGTTGTAACCGAATTTGGCGGTCATGGTTGTGGCGTTGAATTCCACGAAGATCCTTTTGTTTGTCATGTTGGCAAGAAGAACACTGGTATGGTGCTTGTTCCTGGTATGACCTTTACCATTGAACCTATGATTAATATGGGTAAGCCTGGAGTATTTGTAGATGAGTCCAATGATTGGACCGTTTATACAAAAGATGGAAGTCTGAGCGCTCAGTTTGAGCATACTATTCTCATTACCGAAACTGGTATCGAGATTTTGTCTAAATAATTAAGATTTAGGTGAAAATATTAAAAGGAGAAGAATATGGATTTTCTTGCAAAGTATTTTAAAGTTGCTGAAAAGGGCTCTTCTGTAAAGACAGAATTAATGGCTGGCCTTACAACTTTTATGACCATGGCTTATATTTTGGCCGTTAACCCCAGTATTCTTTCTGTTACTGGTATGGATGCTGGTGCCGTATTTACTGCAACTGCTCTGAGCTCTGCTTTTGCAACTATACTTATGGCCTTGTTATCTAATTATCCTTTTGCTTTGGCTCCAGGTATGGGCTTAAACGCATTCTTTGCGTTTACAGTTTGTGGTGCTATGGGCTATTCTTGGAAAATAGCTTTGGCCGCAGTTTTTGTAGAAGGTATTATTTTTGTAATCCTTTCCTTGACTAAGGTTCGTGAAGCGATTTTCAATTCCATTCCCACAAGCCTTAAATTTGGTGTTACTGCTGGCATAGGCTTGTTTATTGCCTTCATTGGTTTGCAAAATGCTAAGGTTATCGTAGATGGTCCATGTCTCGTTAGTCTTTACCCGTTCAAAGCAGCTCTGGCTGATGGAACCTTTTGGTCTACTGGTGTTGGTGCAGTGCTTTCTTTGATTGGTTTAATGATTACTGCGGCTCTTTCGCACAAGAAGGTTCCAGGTGGCATTCTTCTGGGCATTATAATCGTATGGATTATTTCTATGATTTGTGAACTTGCTGGCATTTATGTTCCTAATCCTAAACTTGGTGTCTTTTCTGTAATGCCTAATTTCTCCAATGGCCTTTCTATTCCTAGCCTTGCACCGATTTTCAATCAGATGGATTTTAGTGCACTTTTTACCTTTAATTTCATTACAATCATGCTTTCCTTCATGTTTGTTGATCTTTTTGATACCTTGGGAACCTTAATTGGTGTTGCTTCTAAAGCAGATATGCTGGATGAAGATGGTAAGCTTCCAAAAATCCAAGGTGCTCTTTTGGCTGACTCTATCGGTACTACTGCTGGTGCAGTTTTAGGTACATCTACCGTATCCACCTACGTAGAATCCTCTGCTGGTGTTGTAGCTGGTGGTCGTACTGGTTTGACTGCTATTGCTGTTGCTGCTCTGTTCCTTTTGAGTCTGTTCTTAGCTCCGATTTTCTTAGCTATTCCTGCATTTGCGACAGCTCCTGCCCTTATCTTTGTAGGCTTCTTGATGATTAGCGGCCTGAAAAATATCGATTTTGATGATTTCACAGAAGCAGTTCCTGCATTTACAGCAACTATTGCAATGCCTTTTGCATATTCTATTTCTGAAGGCATTTCCTGGGGTATTATTTCCTATGTGATAATTAATATGTTTGTTGGTGACAAGAAAATCAATCCGATTCTCTATATCTTGGCAATTCTGTTTGTTGCTAAGTATATTTTAGTATAATAATTTTGGGGGTATTTTGAATATGCATAAACTTGTGTCCAAACTCGTAATATATCGTAATCTGCCGCAGGATAATCTGCTCTTCCCTATGGCGGATATTTGCGCAGAATTTGCTAGTGGTTCTTATAATCGTGAGGATTTAGTTACTCGCATTTACGACCAAATTCATAATTTATTAGATGTTGCAACCGTGTATGGTTTTAACAAGAATCTTTGGCATAATTATTTGGCATTCATTCTTTGCACTTGCGAGAATCCTTTTTCCATTACCTGCGAAAAAGAAGGTGCATGCAAGGGTACTGTAAATGTTTTTGCTGAAAGCGATTTTAAAATCATCAAAGAACTTTTCGACTATGATTTCAAACCCATGGAAGAAGCTTTGGGGATTAATTGCTTTGATGTTGTAACTAACTATAATTCTGTTCCCAAAAAAGAACGTCGTTACAATAAAAATATTTCTGAAAAGGTTCAAAAGCTTAGCGAACAAATCGAAGGCGCTGCTAATGAACATGAAATTTATGAAATCGTTACTGGTTTCTACAAAAACTATGGCGTTGGCAAGCTTGGTATGAACAAAGCGTTCCGTATTGTGCATGAAGAAGGCCAAGCAATGCAATTGGTGCCTATCAACAATACTGAACTTATTTCCTTTGAGGATTTAGTAGGCTACGAAAATCAAAAACAACGTCTTATCGATAATACCGAAGCTTTTGTTAAGGGCTTACCTGCCAACAACGTATTGCTTTTCGGTGATTCCGGTACTGGTAAATCTACCTCTATCAAAGCTATTATCAACAAATATTACGATAGTGGTTTGCGTATGATCGAAGTTTACAAGCATCAATTCCGTGATTTGTCCGCAGTTATTTCTGAAATTAAAAATCGTAACTATCGTTTTGTAATTTATATGGACGATTTGTCCTTTGAAGATTTCGAAATCGAATACAAATATTTGAAGGCTATTATCGAAGGTGGTTTGGAAGTTCGTCCTGATAACATCTTGATTTATGCAACCTCTAATCGTCGTCATTTGATTAACGAAACTTGGAAGGATCGCGAAGACGTTACCTACGAAAACGGCATTTACAAATCCGATAACATGCAAGAAAAAATGTCCCTTGTTAATCGTTTTGGCTGCAGCATTTACTATGGCCAACCGACTCAAAAGGAATATTACGAAATCGTTATTGCTCTTGCTAAAAAAGCTGGCGTAAAAATGGACGAAGATACACTGAAGGCTGAAGCTAAAAAGTTTGAGTTAAATCATGGTGGCATTTCCGGTCGTACAGCTCAACAATTCATCAATTATGTTCAAGGTGTATTGGAGTCTGAAAAATAATTTTCTTAGGACTCTTGCTTGTTGATGTTTTCTATGTTAGAATAGCAGGGTATCAGTCTGTGTGCTGGTTTGATTCCTTTATAAAGTGAGGTGTAAAGAATGAAAGAAAAGATTCATCCGAATTATGTTAAAGTTATGGCTATTTGCGGTTGCGGTAACACTTTCGAAACCATGTCTACCAAAAAAGAAATGCACGTGGATGTTTGCTCTAAATGCCATCCATTCTTCACTGGTCAACAACGTAATTTAGCTGCTCGTGGTCGTATTGAAAAATTCAACAAACGTTACGGCAAATAATAAATCTAAAATTAAAGCGGTGCTTGTGCACCGCTTTTTTTCTTTATATATCTAGTAGAAAAAAACATCAAAATAGCATATAATAAAATGATTAGGATTAATCAATTGTTTATATGGAGTAAAATTTATGAGTAATGAAAATAAAGACACTGCTTGTCCTGTAAAATGTAGCGTGGGTGGGCAGGCAGTCATTGAGGGCGTAATGATGCGCGGACCGGAAAAGGTCGCTGTGGCAGTACGCCAAGCCAATGGTGAAATTATCGTTGATGTTAAGCCTGTAAGCAGCATTCGCGATAAATATCCAATCTTAAAGAAGCCTCTTTTAAGAGGTGTTATTGCTCTTTTTGAATCTTTATCAGATGGCATGAAGGCTCTGTCCTATAGTGCGCAGGTATCTGGAGAAGAGGATGAGCAAATGGATTCTACTGAAATGGCAATGACAATTGCTTTCAGTGTAGTTCTTGCCGTGGGTCTTTTTATAGTTATTCCTACATGGTCTATGAGGTTTTTACATACTCTAACCAATGACCCTATGAAGCTCAACTTAGCAGAGGGCTTTATGCGTATGTTCATTTTCCTGTCCTATATTACAGCGATTTCTTCCATGGATGATATTCAGAGAGTATTCCAATATCATGGAGCGGAACATAAAACAATCTATACCTACGAAGCAGGGTTGCCCTTAGAAGTAGAGAATGTTAGACCCTTTAGTACTTTACACCCCCGTTGTGGCACTAACTTTTTAATGATTGTCATGCTTATCAGTATGTTCATCTTTACTTTCCTTGGCTGGCCAAACTTAATTGAAAGAATTTTGTCCCGTGTGGTTTTGATGCCCGTAATTGCAGGTGTTAGCTATGAAATCATACGCTTTGCTGGTGCTCACGTAGATAATTCTTTAGTGCGTGCAGCGATTATGCCAGGTTTGTTGTTGCAAAAGCTAACTACTCGTCAACCAGATGACTCTCAAATTGAAGTAGCAATTGCTAGTTTAAAAGCTGTGTTGCCAGAGTATCAAGAAGAAGGAGAAGAAAATGCTGAATAAATTACAAGCTGTTGAAGATAGATTTATGGATTTGGAAATGAAAATTTCCGATCCTGATGTAATTGCCAATCAAGATGAATGGCAAAAATTAACCAGGGCCCATTCCAAACTGGAACCTGTCGTAACCGCATTTCGTGAGTATAAGCAATTAATTGCTACTCGTGATGAGGCTGAAGAAATTCTCCAAATGGGCGGGGACGATGAACTGGTTGAAATGGCCAAGGAAGAACTAAAAATTGTTAAGCCTGAAATCGAGGCATATGAAGAAAAGTTAACCATTCTGCTTTTGCCAGGAGATCCTAACGATGACAAAAATGTAATAGTGGAAATTCGTGGCGGTGCTGGTGGCGATGAAGCAGCACTTTTCGCAGGCGTATTGTTTAGGATGTACACTCGTTATGCGGAAACTCGTGGTTGGCGTGTGGAAATTATGGATACTTCTGAAACCGGTTTGGGTGGTTTCAAAGAAGTTGTGTTCCAGGTTTCTGGTGATGCTGTGTTTAGTCGCATGAAATTTGAATCTGGTGTTCATCGTGTACAACGTGTACCGGAAACTGAAGCTCAAGGTCGTATTCATACTTCTACTGTTACTGTTGCAGTATTGCCTGAAGCGGAAGAGGTTGATGTAGAAATTAATCCTGCAGATATTCGCGTCGACACTTATCGTGCTGGCGGTGCTGGCGGACAATACGTTAACAAAACTGAATCTGCAGTTCGTATGACACATATTCCTACTGGCATTGTTGCCCAATGTCAGGATGAAAAATCTCAATTGAAGAATCGCGAAAAATGTATGCGTGTTTTGCGTGCGAGAATTTTGGAAAAGGTTCAAGAGGAACAAAGAGCTGCTACTGCTGATGATCGTAAGTCCCAAGTTGGTACTGGCGACCGTAGCGAAAGAATTCGTACCTATAACTATCCCCAAGGCCGTGTGACAGACCATCGCATTGGCTTGACCTTACATAAATTAGATCAAATTGTTAATGGAGATATGGATGAATTGCTGGATGCTTTGATTACCGCAAAACAAAGCGAACAGCTTCGTCAAATGAAATAAGATGACCAAAACCGTTTGGACAATAAAAAGAATTTTAGAGTGGACAAAGCAGTATTTTATGGATAAAGGCGTGGATAATCCACGTCTAGATGCCGAAGTGCTGCTTTGTGCAGTTTTGGACTGTGGACGCATTAATTTGTTTTTGGATCAGGACAGACCCTTGGTGGAAAAAGAGTTAGGTCAGTATAAATCCTACGTAATGCGTCGTGCTCAGCATGAGCCTATTGCTTATATTCTTGGTGAAAAGGCTTTTATGAGCAATACTTTTAAAGTAACTCCTGCAACTTTGATTCCGCGTCCTGAAACTGAACTTTTGGTAGAAAGCATTGCTCGCGTAGTTCCTATGCTAAAACCAGAGGGTGATGTTAAAATTTTGGACATTGGCACAGGTAGTGGGGCAATAATTGTTTCCTTGTTAGATATGTTGCCCAACGCCAAGGGTGTAGGCGTGGATATTTCCGTAGATGCTTTAATCGTAGCCAAAGAAAATTCTGAACGTATTGGCGTAAAGGAGCGTTGTGGATTCCTTCATAGCGATCTTTTTAGCAAGGTGCCTTTGGATAAAAAATTCGACATTATCGTAAGTAATCCGCCTTACATTCCTGAAGCAGATATGGAAGGTTTGGACGAGGATGTCAAAAAAGAACCTGTTACCGCTCTTGTTGGTGGTAAGGATGGGCTGGATTTCTACCGTCGAATTATTGCGGAAGCGCAAGCACATATGGAACCAGAAGGCTTACTCGCTTTTGAGGTGGGCGTCCATGAGGCGCAAGCTGTTGCCAAGTTATGCATTGACGCGGGCTTTGCTGCTACTAGCATTCGCAAGGATTACGCGGGCATTGAGCGACATGTATTTGCAATTAAATCCCTAGAGGAGAATAAATATGAAAACTTGTTATTGGAAACTAGTCGAGAACTCTGATAATGCACTCGCACATAAAGAGGCTGCGGAATTTATCAAAGCAGGCGAATGTGTAGCTTTTCCAACAGAAACTGTATATGGTCTTGGTGCCGATGGGTTAAATGCAGAGGCTGTGAAGAAGATTTTCGAAGCCAAGGGGCGTCCAAATGATAATCCGCTTATTCTGCATATTAGTAAAAAAGAAGATATTGATCAGCTAACTACTGGTCTTAATAATAATGCCAAAGCCATTATGGAACATTTTATGCCTGGTCCGATTACGATTGTTATTAATAAATCCGACATCGTTCCAGATGCTGTCAGTGCGGGGCTACCTACGGTGGCTGTGCGTTGGCCGGCCCATAAGGATGCCCAGGATTTTATCAGAGCTTGCGGTTGTCCTATAGCAGCACCCTCTGCTAATATTTCCGGTCGACCAAGCCCGACAAATGCGCAAGACGTAATGGAAGATATGAATGGCAAAATTGCCGGCGTTTTAGACGGAGGTTCATGTAATATTGGCGTGGAAAGCACCATCGTAGATACTACCGAAGCAGTTCCAATGATTCTACGTCCAGGTGGCATTACTTATGAACAGTTAACAGAAGTGCTAGGTGTTGTAGAAATAGATCCTGCCTTGCATGGTGACCCCAATTTTAAACCCAAAGCTCCCGGCATGAAGTATAGACATTATGCTCCTAAGTCCCCGGTCTATTTGTTCGAGGGAGACGCTGCAAATTGTGTAGCTGATGAAGCTAAAAAAGCGTTGGAAAAGGGTATGCGTGTTGGCGTACTTTGTGATGAAGCAACCGCTCAAAAGTTATCCGAAAATGAGAAACTGTTTTTAGCTAACTGGGGAAGTAATCGCGAAACATTGGCTAGTGAGTTGTACTATATGCTTCGTGACTATGATAGAACCATGCCAGACGTTATTCTTGCACAAGGTGTAAGCGAGGAAGGCATAGGCCTGGCAATTATGAATAGAATGCGCAAAGCAGCTGGTTTTCAAATAGTAACACTCGAGAAAGGCTCCCTACTCATAAATGGGCAAGTTTTTCAAGTGTAAATAATGTATTCTTTTTTTGGAGCCATAAAATTAATGTATGATTTATATTTTTATGGTACAATACTTTTATCCATAAATTTAATTTTAGGAGGATGTTTATTATGAAAATTGCAATGGGCTCTGACCATGGTGGAATTCATCTGAAAAATCATATTAAAGCATATTTGGAAGGTAAAGGCTATGAAGTAATCGACCATGGCACTTATACCGAAGATTCCTGTGACTATCCTGACTTTGCAAAGAAGGTTTGTGAAGACATTACCTCTGGTGCATCTGGCGCTGAAAAAGGTATTTTAGTTTGTGGTACTGGCATTGGTATTTCCATGGCTGCTAACAAATGCAAAGGCATTCGCGCTGCGCTTGTTGCAGATGTATTTTCTGCTAAAATGGCTGCAGAACATAACAATGCTAATGTAATTTGCATGGGTGAACG
>JAKSOJ010000150.1 GCA_024405645.1 Phascolarctobacterium sp.
TGTTGCAATTACAACAAGTACGCCTACGTAGATCATAAATCTTCCTCCTCAAATATAAAATATAACAAAGTTATATACCAATTATACTATATTTTTATAACTTTGTCTTTAGTCAAAAAATGTATACTGACATATTATATATGAATCGTCAGAACAGATGGTCCTGACGATTCATCTTTTTTCTTTTATTTTACTATTTGGTAAAGGAATTGAACCATAATCTCAATACCTATTGTAATATCTTCAAGTTTTGCAAACTCTACATTGTCATGAAGAAACCCATGCTTGCATTCCCATTTATATAAAATTACGTAAGATCTTGAATTAAAAATTAGGCTCTATTACTATTTATAGTTTGAGTCGCTATTTCCCTATTACTTATTGGTATAAACCTCTGCTAAGGTTGCACACATAGCTGCAGCCTTCCAGAGAACTTCTTCGTTAAAATCGAAATGGTCGTTGTGATGACCTGCAGCAATTTGAGTGCCATAGCACATATAAGCAGCATGACCACCTTTTAATTGAACAGTTTCCATGAAGTAGGAGCAGTCTTCACTACCACCAAAATCCATAGTATCAATTACATCATCATATTCAAAAGCAGCTTTAGCGATTTCAGCAATTTCTTGACCAAAATCAACTTCGGTTACGCATGCAGGAGCAGAACCTGCAGGAGTAATCTTAACTTCTACATTATATAAATCGGCAGCAGCCTTGAGCATACGGTTAGCTTCGGAAGACATAAAGTCGTTAATTTGGGTATTAGCACCACGGGTTTCAAGCTTCATATCGGCAACGTTCGGAAGCACGTTACGGCCAGTACCAGCGTTCAGAACACCTACATTAATTCGAGAAGCACCTTGACCATGACGAGAAATACTGTGCAGTGATACAGCAGCTTGAGCTGCAGCAAGGAGAGCGTTTTTGCCTTCTTCAGGAGCAGCACCTGCATGAGCACTTACACCAGTAAAATGAGCATCAAGTTTAGTAGTAGCAAGAAGTCCACCACAAGCACAAATTAAGATATTATCAAGAGTTGCTTTAAAGCCGAGATGACCACCAAACATAAAATCAACATCATCAACAAGGCCTTTCATAGCCATTGCTCTAGCGCCGCGAACACCTTCTTCTGCGGGTTGGAAAATAATTTTTACGGTGCCAGCCATTTCATCCTTATGTACAGCAATTAATTTTGCAGTTGCAAGACCTATGGTAACGTGACCGTCATGACCACAAGCATGCATTTCGCCCTTATGAGTAGATGCAAAACCTTCTGCAAACGGACGATGGTGTTCTTCGCTACATTCTACAACATCATTGCAATCCATGTCATAACGGAAAGCCACTGTTTTACCTGGTTTTGCAAAGTGCATTACGCCCATAACGCCAGTTTTACCACCAGCCATTTTAGCAACTAATTCAGGATCAGCACCTTCGGCAATTGCTCTTTGCATATGGTTTTCAAGCACTGCTTGACCGGGAACACCAAACATTTCGCTTTCAACCACGCAGTCATCACCATAAGAAACTTCGTAGCCCAAAGCTTGCAGTTCTTTGATAATCATAGATGCAGTTCTAAATTCGGTAAAACCAGTTTCAGGATGTTTATGAATGTCACGACGTCTAGCAACTAATTCAGGTTGCATAGCAAGAGCTTCTTCAAAATATTTATTCATTATTACTACCTCCTTAAACACAGATAATATCCTCCCTAAATCAGAAAGGATATTATCCAAAACTCATAACTATTATATCAATTAGAACAGGAACAGGCAACCAACTGCAAGAGCAAGAACCATAGGAATTACGTTACGTTTAGCAACTTCCATGGGGTTAACACCTGCGATACCTGCTACAATCATAGTTGCACCAGCCAAAGGAGACATGGTACGACCAAGAGTACCTGCAAGAGTAGCTACGGAACCAAGTTGAACAGGAGTCATGCCAAACTGAGCTGCTGCAGGAGTAATTGCTTCGTTGAACGCAAAGGTTGCAGCGTCGCCAGAACCGGTAATAACTGCAAGAACGAAAGGACCACATGCTGCGCAAACTTTTGCAATTGCAGGATTGGATACCATTGCATTAATGAATGCTTTTACAAGACCAAGAGCATTCATGCCAGCTACGAATACGCCAGCAGCGATAATGATACCGATGATATCGGTATAAGCTTTACCCATGCCTTCGAAGAAATTTTTGGAAAGTTCAGCAGGATTGGTACGAGTTACAGCAAAAGTAAGAATTGCACCAATTACCATTGCTTGAGCTACACCCATTTTTAACATAGGAACGGTTTTGGTTGCACCAAGAAGAAGGATGATGATAGGAACCAACGGCATTAAAGCATAAAGAGGATTGATTTTGAAATTGTCATCAATTTCAACGCCTTCAACATAATTGTCTTTATCTTCATGCATGTAATATGCAATAGCAGTAATTGCAATAGCAGCGATAATAGCAGAAGCGAAGTTTGCAACATAGTGGAAACCAATTACTTGAGAAACATCAACTTTAGCAATCTTTGCTACCATTACGTTATGTGCAAGACCAGGGTTAAGCATGGAACCGTAAGTACCACATTTAACAGCAGCTGCAGCAAGTGCAGGATGAACGCCCATACCCATCATGATAGGAATAAATACAGCACCAGCAGCGGCTGCAGTACCTGCAGCACTCGGAAGTGCGATATTAACAATAAAAGTACCAAGAACAGCACCAGGAATAACCAAGAAACGAACTTTGGTCAAAACCTTAGCCAAAGCATTAATAAGGTGTTTATCACAACCAGTGAAATGCATAATCAAAGCAAAGCCCATGGATGAGCAGGCAGAAGAAATCATACCATTGCCCATGCCCTTTGCAAAAGCATCCAACGCTTTAATCGGAGCACCAGCTACGCAACACATAACTAAGCCAGAAATAACTAAAATCATTCTTGCTTCATATCTTTTAATCAAGAGATATAAAGTAGCAATTACGAGAATAATACCAATATACAACATCATAAAATCCCCCATTCTTTGGTTTTTAAAATCTCGACAAGAGAGATTATACAACAAATCTATCAATTTTTGTTTAAATTTATTTATGTATACAAGAATACTTTTTTAAGTATAAAGCATAATCTTAATCTATAAATTAAAAATTATAAAATGTTATGGAAAATTTCTCTTACCAAATAAAATATGGCCAGCACAAAGCCGACCATTAAATATTAATCAATAAGTATCGCATAATAAATATAATTAATTATTATATTTATTATGCATTCCGTAAATTAACGCAACAACCAAAATTGCTCCACTAACCTCTAAGCTTGGGAACAAGGTATTGCCTGCTGTTGGAACAAAGAATTTGTAAGTCAATGCAACAAATACGCCCACTACCATTGCTACAAAGCCATGTCTGGGTGCAATTTTTCCAGGAGCAAATACAGCAAAGGTCAAAGGCAGGAACACACCACTGCCACGAAGAGCCATGGACAAGTAGTTCCAATCAAGCACCAAACTGTCTAAGTGATGGAATACAAAGATGATTGCTAAAACAGTTGCCAAAAGAACGCATGCGCGATTGATCCACAAAAGCTTTTTGCTGTCTTCTACATGAAGAATTGCTTTGAAAATATCGCGGCTCATCATAGTGCCAATGCCGAGGGCAAGTCCCCCACAGCTACCAACGGAGCTCAAAAGCAAGGCTGCAATGCCTACACCACCCTGCCATTCAGGCAACTGAGTCAAAAGGAACATTGGTAAAGCTTCGATTGGGTTGATAGTCGGATAATATTGGCGCATATACATACCAATTACTACAGAAGGCAAACCAACAGGTATTACAACAAGAGCAGCACCCATGCAACCAGCCATTGCAGTCTTGGAATCCTTGGAGCTAAAGAGAGCCTGTACATAGGTTTGAGTACTGATTACGCCGATAATCATACTTGCCAAGCTGTAGAGAG
>JAKSOJ010000151.1 GCA_024405645.1 Phascolarctobacterium sp.
AATTCTTCCGCACTAACCTTAACCGCTGCATCTACATCATCACTAGCAATTGCAAACAATGGTTGATCCTTGCCAATATGCTCGCCTTTTTCCAGAATCAAGCCAAGAATCTTGCCCTTCGCAGGTGCTTTTATAGTATATGTAGGAATTGTTAATTTAGTCTCTCCCAAATTTGTATCACTTTTCTTGGCACAACCAATTGCAAGAATACTCACAAGAGCTAAACCACAAACAACTATCTTCTTAAATTTCATTAAATTTCTCCGATTTGTATTCTAAGTTTATAGTTAAATTATACTACTAATCTGTGTTAATTGTATGACAGAATTTAAACTTTGGCAAAAATTTTGTCACCAAAAATAGCCTAAAATCTATTTGTTTTTACTACTATTATTACAATATTAAAAAAATTTTTAAAAAATTGTACAAAAATTTACAATTTCCTGTTCCAATATTTACAGTTTTACTGTATAATAAAATGGTTGAACTTAATTAAAATTTGACGTTCTTTATAAGAGATAAAACCAATGCATAATAAATTAGCACTTTTTACACTGGGTCTGTTCTTAGCAACTATGTCACTCCCCTGTGATGCAGCCAAGCTAACAAAGGCCCAATTGGAAGAAATATATAATAACGGAAACACTACTTCAAGCGTTTCCTCTACTGGCGCAAACGTAGAGACAAGAGTTTCTACTAAAAGAATCATTAAACCTAATATTAGTGCGAAAACAACCTCTACTGCTAGCCCCAAGCCCAAGGTTGAAAACAATACACCTCAACCTCAGCCTGCTAGCCAGCAACCTGTTGTTAAAGAGCAAGCTGCCCCCAAGCCTATCACTCAACCAAAGCCAGTGGTTATAGCAAAGCCCAGTACCCCTGCTAATGTTAGTACGCCTACTGCGGAAGCCAAAAAGGAAATAGCTAAACCCAAAGTCGTGAAAACAAGCAAAGCTAAAAAGCAAGCAGTAAAAACGACTAAGCCAGAGAACAAAACAACTACTTCTACCTGGAAGGTTAAAGTAGCTCAAAAAAATCTGCGTATCCTAGGTTTGTCCAACGAGCCATCTACTGGCAAACTGACTGCGACAACCAAAGACGCATTAATCGCTTTTCAAAAGAAATATAAATTAACTGCCAAAGGCGAGCTCAACGATGAAACCTATACCAAGTTAAACTGGGAAGCATTCGCCAAGACAGGCATTAAAAATATCAAAGGTTCCGATATTGTTGCCAAAGCAGCAAAATACAAGGGAGTCCCCTATGTCTTTGGCGGCACTACTCCCAAAGGCTTTGATTGCTCTGGTTACGTACAGTACGTATTTAAGGAGCTAGGCGGAACCATCACAAGAACAGCAGACACTCAGGCAGAAGAAGGCGTTTTCGTAAATCAAAAGCAACTTAAGCCTGGAGACCTTGTTTTCTTTACAACTTATGAGCCTGGTGCCTCCCATGTAGGCATTTATGCAGGCAATGGACAATTTTGGAACGCATCTAGTTCAAGAGGTGTCGTTCTATACAAATTAAGCGATGATTATTGGCGTACACGTTACTATGGTGCGCGTCGAGTTCTAGTTAGTAATGGAGAAATAAATTAGTTTAACTCAACAGAGGAGGAACCCCTGCAAATGATACGTGAAAGACGTAACAAAGAAAAACTAGCATCTTATTACAAAAAATTTATGGAAGAAGGTATTATCGACCCTAACGTTCATCCGTGGGTCGCTGAAAGCTGGCAACGCTGCCGTGCAATGAACCTTCCCCATGAAAATTGGCCTAAAATCAACCGCATGAGCAAAACTGATACAGCAGCACATCAAAAAACTCATGCAGACATTATAGAATTCGTTGATGGCTTATACGAACAATCCAAGCAACATTTCAACATCCATAACCTTTCTATGATTTTAGTAGATAGTGATGGTTATGTAATCAAAAACTACGCAATGCCCTTCTTCCAACGTATTATCGAAGATATCCAAGGCATGCGTGTTTTGGAAGAAGATGTAGGAACTAGCTCCATCGCTATTGCACGTGAACATAATGTTCCTTTCTTAATGTTTGGTCCGGAAATGTGGGTTAAAGATAGCCACAGCGGAGATGCCTGCGCTACTCCCGTAACCGTAGATGGCAAGCTGCGTTACATCATCGGCTTCTTCTCTTTGGATCAACACGACCTTCCCTACGACCTGCTCCTTTCCTTACTTTTAACCATGAAGTACTCCATCGAGCAACATTTAACCATGCTGGAACGTTGGAATATCACTCGCATTATGATGAACCAACTTCCTGTAAGTGTTTACTGGGTAGGCAAGGACGGAAATCTCCGTTATACCAATGAACGTGGTGAAAAACGTTTGGACGGACATGAACACCCTGAAGAAGTTTTCTTGAACTACGAGCATATCCCTGTTAAAAAAGCTCTTCAAGGTACTGCAACACAAAGCCGTGAAATCACTTGGATTACTCAGGATAGAACCTATGAAGATATCACTTCCGTAATGCCGATTAAAGTTGGCTCCGAGGTTGAAAGTGCTCTTGTTATGAGCATGTCCATTGAAGATTTGAAAACAACCATTGCTCATGCAACTGGTTATTCTAGCCGCTATAGCCTTTACAGCATGGTTGGCGAGACTAGCGAATTCCTCGCTTTACAAAGCAAAGCTGGACGCGTTGCTCGTAGTGATCATAACATTCTGCTTCAAGGTGAACCTGGCACAGGTAAGCAAAGATTGGCTCATGGCATTCATCAAGCCAGCCCCCGCGCAGCTGCTCCTTTAATCGCAGTACGCTGCCACAGTGCTTCTATTAAAGAATTGCAAGAAGAATTCTTTGGTCGTGAAAGCGGAGAGTTACCTGTTGCTGGTAAACTTGAGCTTGCTATTGGCGGCACTCTCTTCCTCGATGAAGTAGAAAAGCTCCCTGTAGAAATGGGCGACAGATTAACAGATGTCCTCATCAACGGCTTGCCCGACAAATCTGGCAACAAGCGCAACCTCAACATTCGTGTTATTGCAGCTTGCGATTCCAACCTTAAACGCTTGGCCGATAAGGGTCTCTTCTCTAGAAAATTATATGAATTAGTGCTCGATACAACTATGCGTGTTCCACCTCTTCGTGAACGTGTAAAAGATATCGAGGTTATCGCTAGCCATATTCTTGTAGAAATGAGCGCTCAACACAATCTGCCTCCTAAACGTCTTTCCCAAGAAGCTGTTGATTTATTAATCAGCTGCAGCTGGCCTGGCAACATAAAACAATTGCAAGCTGTTATTGAACAAGCCTTCTTCCATACTCCTGGTAGCATTATTGAAGCAGAAAACATCAAACTTCCTGGCGATAAAACAATGGAACGCTCTTGGAAATATGATAAGGATGCTTTCGTGGCAACCTGGAAAGCCGCAGGTGGTAATATTTCCAAGCTTGCAACAATGCTTGACGTTAGCCGCGTAACTCTTTATAGATATCTGAAAAAATATGGTCTTGGGCCAAAATCTGAATAACAAAAGGCTGCCCATTGGCAGCCTTTTTCATAGGTAAAATATGAATCAATTTCAACGTACTGAATTATTAATAGGGAAATCGGGAATAGAAAAATTAAATAAAGCACATGTTGCCGTATTTGGTGTAGGCGGAGTTGGTGGCTATGTTGTTGAGGCTTTGGTTCGTAGTGGCATAGGAGAAATTACCATTGTTGATAACGATGACATAAACCTTACTAATATTAACCGACAAATAATCGCTACTCACGAAACAATCGGGCGTAGCAAAGTAGAAGTCATGGCAGAAAGAATTAAAAGCATCAATCCAAACTGCAATGTTCATGCAGTCCAGACCTTCTTTTTGCCAGAAAACGCTGATCAGTTTGACTTTACAAGCTATGATTATGTTGTTGACGCTATAGATACAGTTGCAGCAAAAATCGCGTT
>JAKSOJ010000152.1 GCA_024405645.1 Phascolarctobacterium sp.
TAAGAATACTTGTATACTTGTGTACTTAAGCAAAATCAGTTGAATTTATTTCGCAAAGTGTCTACAATATGATATGTACAAGGGAGGTATATGCCTTGTAGAATAATTTATATTTGTATAAAATAAATGTTTTATCATAAGGAGTTAATATCATGCCTACTATTAATACAGTATTAGTTGCAAACCGTGGCGAGATTGCCATCCGCGTGTTCCGCGCCTGCAACGAATTAGGTATCAAAACTATCGCGATTTATTCCAAAGAAGATACTCTTTCTTTGCATAGAAACAAAGCTGACGAAGCATATTTAGTTGGCAAAGGCAAAAGCCCTACCGAAGCATATCTTGATATCGAAAGCATCATTCAAGTTGCTAAGGAGCATAATGTTGACGCAATCCATCCTGGTTATGGTTTCTTGTCTGAAAATAGTGACCTTGCTCGTCGTTGTAAAGAAGAGGGTATTATCTTCATCGGTCCTCGCATTGAACATTTGGTTATGTTCGGCGATAAGATTAATGCAAGAATTCAAGCTGAAAAGGCTGGTATCCCCATGGTTCCTGGTTCTAACGGAACTATCTCTACCATGCAAGAAGCTTTGGACTTTGGTGAAGAATATGGCTACCCCATCATCTTAAAAGCAGTTAATGGTGGTGGCGGCCGTGGCATGCGCGTAGTTAATTGCGCAGAAGATATTCCCCAAGCTTATGAACTCGCAAGAAGCGAAGCTAAAAAAGCTTTCGGTAACGACGAACTTTATTTGGAAAAATATCTGCAAAATCCGAAGCATATCGAAGTACAAATTATCGGCGATACTCATGGCAATCTCATGCATTTGTTTGAACGCGATTGCTCTGTACAACGTCGTCACCAAAAATTGGTTGAAATTGCTCCTGCATTCGCTCTACCCATGGAACAACGCCAAGCAATTTGCGATGCAGCAGTTAAATTAATGAAAAACGTAGATTACATCAGTGCAGGTACTGTTGAATTCTTGGCAACTCCTGATGGCAAATTCTACTTTATCGAAGTTAACCCTCGTATCCAAGTTGAACATACTGTTACCGAACAAATCACCAGCATCGACTTGGTTCAAACTCAAATCAAGATTGCCCAAGGCTATGAACTCCACGGTCCTGAAATTGCTCTTCCTGCTCAAGAAGATTTGCGTCCTCTTGGTCATGCAATTCAATGCCGTATCACTACCGAAGATCCTTCCAACAACTTCATGCCGGATACTGGTAAATTAATCACCTACCGCTCCGGTGGCGGCTTTGGTATTCGCCTTGATGGCGGTAACGCATTCACTGGTTCCGTTATCACCCCGTATTACGATTCTCTCTTGGTTAAAGCAACTACCTATGGCTTGACTCACCAAATCGCTATTACCAAGATGCTCCGTTGCTTGAAGGAATTCCGTATTCGTGGTGTAAAAACCAATATCCAATTCCTGGAAAATGTTTTGACCAATCCGCAATTCCAAAAAGGCACTTACACTACTAACTTTGTTGATACCACTCCTGAACTTTTCGTATTTGAAAAATCTATGGACCGTGGTAACAAGCTTCTGAACTATATTGCTGATGTTACTGTTAATGGTTATTCTAATGTTGGCGTAGTTCCTAAACCGGAATTTGCTCCTTTGGAAATGCCCAAACCTTGCAATGATTTCATTTCTTTAGGTGGCAAGCACTGCCTTGATAAACATGGTGTTGAAGCTCTTACCGAATGGATTCAAGATCAAAAAGAAGTTCTCATCACCGATACTACTTTCCGTGATGCGCACCAATCCTTGTTCGCAACTCGTCTGCGTACTGCAGATATGCTCCGTGTTATGAGCGATACTGCTGGTAAACTGCCCGAACTTTTCTCCTTTGAATGCTGGGGCGGCGCAACCTTTGACGTAGCTTATCGTTTCTTGGATGAAAGTCCTTGGGAACGTTTGAAAAAATTCCGTCAAGCAGCTCCTAACATTCTCTTCCAAATGCTGCTCCGTGGTGCTAATGCAGTAGGCTATACTTCCTATCCTGATAATGTTGTAAAAGAGTTTATCCGCCTGTCTGCTAAAAATGGTATCGACGTATTCCGTATCTTCGACTGCTTGAACGGCATTGATAATATGCGTCTTTCCATCGATACTGTTCGCGAATGTGGTAAGGTTGCTGAACCTGCTCTTTGCTACACTGGCGATATCCTCGATCCTCGTCGTGACAAATACGATCTGCAATACTATGTAGATATGGCTAAGGAACTGGAAAAAGCAGGTGCTAACATCATCTGTATTAAAGATATGGCTGGCTTGCTTAAACCTGAAGCTGCATATCGTCTTGTTTCCGCTTTGAAATCTGAATGTGGTTTGCCCATTCATCTGCATTCTCATGAAGGCAGTGGCAACACTATCTATACTTACGCTCGTGCTATTGATGCAGGCGTTGACATCGTCGATACTGCTATGAGCTCCATGAGCTGTGGCACTAGCCAACCTTCTACCTCTAGCTTGTACTATGCATTGTCTGGACATTCTCGTCAACCGCAACTGGATATTAATGCATTGAACGAAATGTCTCGTTATTGGGAAACTGTTCGTCCTTACTATAAGGCTGCAGATAAAACCGAAAACTGCCCGAATCCTGAAGTTTATGTTCACGAAATGCCGGGTGGCCAATATACCAACCTGAAACAACAAGCTCAAGCCCTTGGCCTTATCGAAAAATGGGAAGAAGTTAAAGATATGTATCACCGTGTATCCATGATGTTCGGCGATCTTATCAAAGTAACTCCGTCCTCCAAGGTTGTTGGCGATATGGCTCTCTATATGGTTCAAAACGAACTGGATGAAGAAGCAGTTTATGCTAAAGGCGATACTTTGGACTTCCCTGCATCCGTAGTAGAATTCTTCCAAGGCAGACTTGGTACTCCTTATCAAGGCTTCCCTGAAAAATTGCAACAAATCGTTCTTAAAGGCAAACCCGTTATTACCGAAAGACCGGGCGCTGTACTGCCTCCTGTAGACTTCGAAGAAGTTCGTGCTAAACTTAAAGAAATGGATGCACCTACTACTGATGAAGCAGTTTCCAGCTATTGCCTCTATCCGCAAGTATTTACTGATTGGGTAAATCGTTATAACCAATTTGGTGATGTATCCGTTCTCGATACTCCGACCTTCTTCTTTGGAATGATTCCTGGTGAAGAAGTTGTTGTTGAAATTGAACAAGGTAAGACCTTGGTTATCAAGCTTGACCATATCTCCGAAGCAGATGCTAAGGGTATGCGTACAGTTCACTTTGACTTCAATGGTCTGCCTCGTGAAATCACTATTAAGGACCGCAATGTAAAAGCAACTGTTAAGAGCCGTAAGAAAGCAGATAAGCTTCTGCCTGGTGAAATTGGTGCTTCCCTCTCCGGTTCTGTAGTTAAGGTGCTTGTAGAAAAGGGCCAAGCTGTTAAGAAGGGTACTCCGCTCGTTGTAACCGAAGCTATGAAGATGGAAACTACACTTTCCGCTCCTATCGACGGTATCGTATCTACTATTTATGTAGTACCTGGTGACCGTATTGAGTCTGGAGATTGTTTGGTAGAAATCACTTCTCAAGCATAAGAAAGCGTCCATATCACACGCTATGCGTTGTCAGCATCAGTCGACGTACTAGTTAGTACGACTCCATCGGCTTTCTAGCCTAGCATGCAATCTGAACGCTTTGTAGAAAAGTTAAAACATATAATAAAAAATGCTCACCGTAAGGTGAGCATTTTTGTTTAGCTTTATTTTCTATAATGCTTAACGTATGTATAACCGCTGATGCAGAAAAGGATGAAGGCTGCTGCAAAGAATACGCAGCGCATAGGGAAGTAGGTAGCGATTAAGCCTCCGACTAACGGTCCAATCATAGAACCAGCTTGTTGGAAGCTGAACATGTAGGCGTAAACACGA
>JAKSOJ010000153.1 GCA_024405645.1 Phascolarctobacterium sp.
TCTTGAACGTCGTCCAAGTCTTCCAATGCGTCCAGCATTTTTTGAACCTTTTCTGCATCTTCGTCGGAAAGTTCAGCATAGTTATCAGGAACCATGGTGATTTCGGACATTTCTACTTCGATGCCAGCATCAGCCAATGCTTTTTCAACATCGTCATAAGCTGCGGGATCAGTTACGATTTCGAAGCCGCCATCTTCGTGTTTAATATCTTCAGCGCCAGCTTCAAGAGCAATCATCATGAGATCGTCTTCAGAAACACCAGCTTCTTCGGATACTGCGAAAATGCCTTTTTGTTGGAACATGTAACCTACGCAACCAGTTGCACCAAGGTTACCGCCATGTTTAGAGAATACGTGGCGAATGTCTGCAGCAGTACGATTACGGTTATCGGTTAAGCAGCTTGCCATTACAGCAACGCCTGCAGGACCGTATCCTTCATAAGTAATTTCTTCGTAGCTAGAACCATCAAGTGCACCAGCACCCTTTTGAATAGCACGTTGAATGTTGTCTTTAGGAATGTTGTTAGCTTTAGCCTTGGTTAAAGCTAATTTTAATTTCATATTACCGGTAGGATCTGCACCACCCATGCGAACAGCGATGGTAATTTCACGGGAGATTTTAGTAGTAATCTTGCCGCGAAGTGCGTCTGCTTTACCTTTTTTATGTTTAATATTGGCCCATTTAGAATGTCCTGACATTGTTTATTTCCTCCAAACTATTGTATCTTGTTAAGTTTAAACACATACTGTAATATTTTATCACCTATAAGTAAATTTTACAAGGGAAAATTTGTTTTGCTTAGTACTCAAAAATCTTCTTAATGCTATCGTAATGCAAGAAAATTCCCTGACCTGCAATCTCTTTAATCTCATCTAAAGAAGCAAGCTTAAAGCCCATAGCCTCTTCAGTTTGCAGTTTAATATCAGCCTCACTAAAATCCATTTCAAAAAGGTAATAATCTACGAAATAATTATCACCCTCGCCTGGATTTTCACGAGAATAGGTAAGCATAACGATGGGCTCTTGGTCTGCCACGTTAAGCCCAGTTTCTTCAAATACCTCACGATTAACTGCTTCGCGAGAAGTTTCTCCAGCTTGAACTCCACCGCCAGAAACCTCCCACCAGCCTGCTGCCCAGGACTTGGTCATAACACGTTGAGTAATGAGATATTTTCCTTCTTTATTACGGATAATTCCCAAAACTGTCAGATGATATTCATCATCCTTGAGGCACCAATCGTTACGTACCATGGTACGACCGGTTAATTGTTTATTTTTATCATAAATATCCCAAAGTTCCATTTTAACCCTCTATCTCGTCCATATTCTCCATGGAGTCTAAACGCTTATTAATTTTATTAATGTGCTTATGCGCAGCCTGAATATTGTTCTGCGCCTCTTCCAGCTTTTTGGCTGTTTTTTCCAAGGAGCTAGCAAGTCCAACCATATCCTGGCGTACCAACGCCAAAAGAGTCCAAACCTCGTCCGTACGTTTTTGCACTGCCAAGGTTCTAAAGCCTAACTGCAAGGAATTAATCAACGCAGCAAAGGTACTTGGACCAGCAACAGACACGCGATACTTTCTTTGCAGCTCATCCGCAAGACCAGGAACACCTACAACTTCACTAAAAAGTCCTTCACTTGGCAGGTACATAATGGCAAAATCCGTAGAATGTGGCGGACAAATATATTTGGAAGAAATTGCATCAGCCTCGGACTTAATGCGTCTTTCCAATTGTTTAATGGCTTGTGCCTGTGCGTCCGAGTCCCCTGCCTCTCGAGCATCTTGAAGACGTTGATAATCCTCCTGGGGAAACTTAGCATCTATGGGAAGCAGCACCTCTTCTTCGTCATTCCCCGGCAAACGCAGAGCAAATTCTACCCTTTGGCCACTACGAGGAACAATCTCTACATTTGTAGCATATCTAGAAGCAGGAAGCATATCGCTGAGCAAATTGCCAAGCTGCATTTCTCCCCAAATGCCCCTAGTTTTAACATTGGTCAGAACGCGTTTGAGATCATCCACACCATTAGTCAGACTCTTTACCTCGCCAAGTCCAGTATGAACCTCAGCCAATCTTTTGCTAACCTCCTAGAACTTGCGTTCCAAGCTCTCGTTCAAGCGTTCATCCACAGTATTGCGTATTTTTTCCAAATGCTTATCCGTAACATCTGCCAAACGCTCTACGCGTTTATCTATTTGCTCGGACAAATGGTCCGTCATAGCCTGACTTTCCAAGCGTTGCTGACTAGCAATATTATTTTGCTGATCACGCACGTCCTTAAGCGAATCATAAAGGCCTCGCTCTAACAGAGCCAAGCGTTGATCATATTTATCCTGAAAATTATTTTTTTTTTGCTTCAACAGGAGGTAAATGAGCAAAGCAATTACCAAAACTAGCGGAGCAACTGTAACAAGAGCAATCATAGTTATATCCATTACTATTCCCTCCATTAATAAATATTATAACACAGATTGCTTACAAATTTCGAATAATGGTGTATAATTTAGCTTAGTAATAATTTAGACTTAATATTTCAGGAGAATATTAACATGTCCCAAATCAACGAAACAACCAGTGCTGATAAAATTCTTCAAGCAGCTACTGACCTTTTCGCTCGTAATAATTTTGACGCAGTAAGCGTAAAACAAATAGCAGAAGCATCCGGTTGCAATGGTGCTTTAATCTCATACTATTTTGGTGGCAAGAAAAATCTTTATCAAGAGGTTCTCACTACTCAAGCCAAAGAATTCATCAAAATTCAAGAAGATATCTGCACCAAGAAGCTTTCTCCTTTCACTAAGCTTCACGCTTTTGTAGATTCTATCGCCAAGCTGCAAGCCGAACACCCCTTCCACATCCATTTGATTTATCGTGAAATGCTCTCCCCCGAGCCCATGTTTGAAAAATACATTCAAAACTATTTGTATCGTGTTCATCAATTCATGGCAGAACTTGTTGAAGAAGCAATCGCTAATGGCGAAATCAAGACCAACATCAAGCCTACCCACGTAGCGTTTACTCTTGAATCCATCATCCTTTTCTTCTTCCTTGCTAAGCAACCCATTATGAAGCTTGGTAATTTCGACTATGGCAAAGAAACTACCTACCTTCTGGAAGCGCTTGACACCTACATTATGAGCTTACGTTAAACAAATTTGGACCGTCTTTAGGGGCGGTCCTTTTATTTTTAATAAATATTGTTGACATAATTAAGTACTCTAAAATATAATTTAAACAAACGTTTAAAACGTTCATTTAAATTATATCCCTATTCTGTACCGTGAGTTTTAGACTCACCCACAATTACTAATTAATAATTTAAAATTACTAATTAATAAAGGTGAAAGCTATGTTCAATTTAGAAAAATACGACAATAAACAAAAGGCTATGGCAGCAGTCGGAGTGCTTTGCGCAGTTGGACTTTGCTATGGTCTTTTTGTGCGTTTTAGCCCCAACCCCGTAGAAGAAAAAATAATTCCCGTGGTCCGCACCATTACAGTCGGAGCCAAAAACGGAGCATCTTCAGCCGAATACCCAGGCGAAGTCAAGGGCCGTTATGAAAGCAATCTAGCCTTCCAAGTAGCTGGCAAGATTAATTCTCGCCCAGTTAATATCGGGGATAAAGTTACCAAAGGTCAAGTACTCATGACTCTTGACACCAAGGACGTTGCTCAAGGAGCAATTGCTGCTAGCGCCGCCGTAGAAGCAGCAAGAGCTAATCAAAAGCTTGCCCAAGACAACTTTAATCGTTTTTCCGAGCTGCGCAAGCAAGGCGCTGTTAGCCAAATGGTTTATGATAACTATAAAACTCAGCTTGCCGCTGCGGAGGCAACCCTGCGTCAAGCAGAAGCTCAAGCTAGTGTAAGCGGGAACCAACTGGATTACGCAAC
>JAKSOJ010000154.1 GCA_024405645.1 Phascolarctobacterium sp.
GTCCGCAAGATTTGAAATTCTTCTTGAGCTACCTCTCGCGGGCGGGGCAGGTCAATGCAGGTACTTTCTTTTATAGCACCTTTATCCATAATTAACACTCGGTCGCCTAAAAGCAAGGCTTCCTCAACATCATGGGTAACAAAAATAATGGTCTTTTTTTCGCGTTCATATAAACGCAACAAGGTTTCTTGAAGGCTATGACGCGTGAAATAATCGAGAGCACTAAAGGGCTCATCCATTAAAATAACATCTGGATTATAAAAAAGCGTACGCCCAAGGGAAACTCTTTGCGCCATTCCTCCAGATAATTGATGGGGATATAAATTTCTAGCATCCTTTAGTTCTAAAAGTTCAAGAATTTCCTCAAGATGCTTTAAATCTAAACCTTTGTCATGAATGGCGGCAAAAGTAATATTATCTGCAACATTAAGCCAAGGCATTAAGCGAGGCTCTTGAAAAACAGGGGCAATCTTGCCATTAGGAAGGAAAATTTCGCCCTCATCACTTTGCTCCAAGCCTGCAATTAATCTTAACAGAGTGGTTTTCCCACAACCAGATTTACCAACAATTGAAGTAAAGCTACCACTGGGAAATTCCAAAGTCAAATTCTCAATAACTTTTTTATCATCAAAGGATTTAGATATATTTTTCAAAGAGAGCATGATATTTTTCATGATAAACCGCTCCCTTCTGGTCTTTTTCTTTGCCAAGGAAAAGCCTTTTGAATAAATGCGAGAAAAACATAGTCAATAATTGAACCAATTATGCCAATAGCAAGCATGCCTACTAAAACAATGTCAGGTCGACTCATTTCTTCTGCATCTAAAATTAAATAACCTATGCCAGCGCTAGCAGCAATCAATTCGGCACCAATGAGGGCACGCCAACTATATCCTAAGGATAGTTGCATCCCTACAGTAATTGCTTCAAGGGCTGCGGGAATTCTAATGTGCTTAATAATTTCCTGATTAGTAAAGTTCAAGCTTTTGCCAACCTCTAGCAATTTGGGGTCACAATTAGCAATCCCGCTATAGGTATTTAAAAACAGAGGAAAGAAACTTGCCATCACAATAATAGTAAGTTTGCTTGCCTCACCAATTCCTGCCCATAGGATAATGAGAGGAACACAAGCAAGAGGTGGAACATGGCGAAGAAATTCTAAACTACTCCAAAAGTAATCTTTGAAAGCTTTGCTTTGACCGCAAAAAATCCCTAAAGGTATTGCCAGGCAAGCAGAAATTGCAAAACCCAAGATTACTCTTTTTAAACTAACAAAAAGGTGTTTTAAAAGAATACCATTCGCACTAATTTCTAAGAAGGCTTCATAAACTTTACCGGGTGTTGGTAATAGGTAAGGGCTGAAGATTTCTTGAGCGCTCACGCATTGCCAAACACACAGGATAAGCACAGGGACTAATAGTCCCCTGGCTAATTTTTTCATTCTACAACTTCTACTTCTAAAGCTTCATTTTCATCAGCAGCGTCACTGAGTACGCAAAGCAGTTGTTCTCCATACCAACCAAGATGTTCAGGATCTCCGACCTTACTGGAAATGATGAGCTTTGTAGGTTCTGTAATTTCGCCCAAGCAATCATAAAGAGCGTCTAAATTGGCACCATAATATTCAGGCAGCTCTAAAGCCTGATGCAAATATTTATGCAATGCAGGCAGAGAAGACATTTTTTCTAAATCTAATTTAATTGTTCTCATCTTCCTACCTCCTTATTTACCATACAGTTTTGTGAAAGTTTGATAATGGTCATTTGTGTAATAAATTAAACCATCGTTGGAGAAAACAATGCGTTTAGAATTACGACTACCTTTTACGTAATCGATATCGCATTCTTTCCAGGTACGACCACTCTTATTAGGCACTCTGTTCTCATAGTTGCCATAACGGTCACCGCCAATGGATTTACCAGGAGCAACCTTATCAAGAGTACCTTTAGTTTGCCAACCAAGCTTTTTAGCTTCATTTTTTGTAATGTAGTTATGGGGCAATTTAGCAAACTCGTTGATATAAGCAGCTACATGCTCCTTGTCGGTATATGCTGCGTTTTTGTCAATTTTAATCTTACCAGTGTTTGCAGCATAATTCTTTTCGGATTGAGTTTGTTGATTAGTTTGTTTTACTGTCTGAGTAGTTTGAGTTTGGGGTTTAGGATCTTGGGTATCCTTCTTCTTAGAACCACATCCAGCTATAACACAAACTGTCATAACCAAAACTAAAAGAAGAGCGAAAATTTTTCTCATTGAATTTTCTCCTTTCGAAATAGAAATTAAAATTTAATTTATCTATGCAAGAATGGTGTGCTCCAGCAAAATTTTAACACCTATGGCAATAAGTACAAGTCCACCAAAGATATTAGCATTTTTACCAATGGTCGAACCAAGCTTAAAGCCAGTAAGACAGCCAATTGCAGAAAGTATAAAAGTAACAACACCTATCATAATCGAAGATGTCCATACGTTCACATCAAGAAATGCGAAGGATATGCCAACGGCAAGAGCATCTATACTAGTAGCAATGGCAAAAACCATCATTTCCTTAATTGTATAGCTCTTTTGCACACTGCATGCTTCATCAGCTTCGCGAATCATCCCTACGCCGAGATACAGCAAAAGGCCAAAAGCAATCCAATGGTCGTATTCCATGATATGTTCAGCAAATAATGTAGCCGCGTAATAACCAATTACTGGCATAAGAAACTGAAAGAAACCAAACCAGGCACCAAAACGTATTGCGCCTTTAAATCTTTCAGTTGGAGCCAAAACCATGCTACCACAAACGCTTACCGCAAATGCATCCATGGCTAAACCAACGGATAACATAAATAACTCAACAATGCCCATTCATTCACCTATTTATAAATTACTTTAAGATTTCGTTAACCTGTTCACGGAACTTATTTGCTCCACCCATAGAAGGATGACGCACCTCTTCACAGGCAAATCCATAACGTTTCAGAGTTTTTGCTGCATTTGCACCAATAGCGATTATTTTCATGCCAGGATACATTTCCAGCAAATCTTTAGCATATTCAACACCAATATCTAGTTCAGCAGTGTTCGGAGTGCGATTAGTCAAAAGCTTTCCTTCTTGATGAGGATGGAAAGGGAAAATGTTCCAAAGCACACATTCAAAGGTTTTGAGTCCGTGACTTGCAATAGCATTCCAAACTACAGTATCAGTAGGTTCATTAAAGCCCTTCAGCTTTTGTGTTCTGTTGAGCATAGGGCTATTGACATCACTTGTTCTTTCATACTGCCAATCGCCAAGGACAGTCTTCGGATCCACATCAGGATGTTCTCCCAAAAGAATTCGTTCACTAGTTATTGCAATGCCAGAAAAATGTCCGCCCTGATATCCTAAAGCTTCAGCAATAAATAAATATTTAGGATTGGGTCTAAGCTCTAAATATCTGCGTAAATTCTCACTACGAATTATGGGAGCTCTTTCGCCAATATCACAAGAAACATCAAACTCGTTCCAGGGATTAAAAACATTCTCTCCATGGTAGTTTTGCAGTTTTTCTATAAATTCATTAATTGTCATGTTTATTCCTTATGCCAAATTCCATAATGATGAATCAAATAATTGCTCAATGCATCTTCGTAATCACTGTCCGGTACAGGCTTGTCCATTTGATCAACAAAATGCATTTTTTCAGACCAATAATAAGCTTTGCCTCCGAAATAACCAACTGCGAAGGGTGTTTTGGCTTCCTGCAACAAATTGCGTCCCATGAATTTTTCAGGAATATCAATCCCCAAAAGATAAAGAATCGTGGGCGCCAAATCAATCTGCGAAGCATATTCATGAGTTCGCAAATTATTAAGAGGCTGCAAATTTTTACCCATAAAAATTAA
>JAKSOJ010000155.1 GCA_024405645.1 Phascolarctobacterium sp.
TCAATAACTTGTGCACGAACTTGTTCCATTGCTTTCTTTTGTTCCATAGCAATGGTTTCTTTTGCAGCAGCAATAGCTTGCTCTTGTTCTGCTTTGGTGTCAGCCATGATTTTGTCATGAGCTGCAGCAGCAGTCTTACGAGCATTATCAATAATAGCCTGTGCTTCTTGTCTTGCATCCGCTAATTTTGCAGCGTATTCAGCTTTAACAGCTTCTGCGTCAGCTTTAGCTTGTTCAGCAGCTTCAATATCGCCAGCAATTTTTTCCTTACGTGCATCCATCATAGCGCAAAGGGGCTTGAATGCAAATTTCGCAAGAATGAAAACAAGGAACAAAAAGTTCAGGATTTGCGCGATAAGTGTTGCATTAATATTAACCAATTATTGCACGCTCCTTTTGTTTTCTAAATTTAAGATGCAAAGAAATTATTTTGCGAACGGATTAGCAAATACAAGTACTACTGCGATAACGTAGCAAAGAATAGGCATGGATTCAACCAAGCCTACTGCAACCAGCATTCTGGTGAACAGGTTGTCAGCTTCTTCAGGTTGACGAGCCATAGATTCGATTGCTTTACCAGTCATGGAAGCATTACCAAGAGCAGCGCCCAGAGCAGCGCCAAGGCAAATAAATGCAACTGCAAACATGCAAGCTGCGATAATGATTGCGTTTTCAGTCATTTTAAATACATCCTTTCGAAATTAAATAAATTAATTATTAATGATAACTAATGGGTGCTTTGAGATCAATGATGCGCAAAGCAGGTTGCAAAGCTTACAATTGCCAGCATAGAGAAGATAAATGCTTGCAGGAAGCCTACGAATAAGCTGAACATTACCCAGAATTCAGGTACAATCCAGGGAGCCAATTGATAAAGTACAATCAGCAAAATTTCGCCTGCCAAAATGTTACCGAATAGACGAAGTGCCATAGTAAGGGGTTTGGTAATATCGTCTAATAAATGCAAAGGCAAGAATGCCGGGGACGGGCTAACGTAATGTTTGAAATGGCCTAAGCCATGTTGGATTACGCCTACAATGTACATTACACCAGCTACTGTCAGAGACAGAGCGAAGCAAGTGTTAATATCATTGGTAGGAGAAGTCCAGTGAACGCCAACCTGCGGCAGCATACCGAGTTCATTTGCAATTAAGATAAACATGAACAGGGTGATAATGAAAGGAGCCATAAACTTACGTCCTTTAACTCCTAACAAGCCTTCCATCAATCCGTTTAAGAAATCAACGAAGAATTCCATTACATTTTGCAGTCCACTAGGAACCATTTTCGGACTTCTGGAAGCCATAAAGAACAGAACGAAGACGATTGCCATTGTAATCCAGGTCATATACATGGTTTGCATATTAACCTCGCCAAGGAAGGTGGCTGTAGGAAGATAATGGATTAATTCGCCAGAATGTTCCGCTGCTTGAGCAGCTGCTTCATTTCCCATCTTTTCTCTCCTTTCTTCACGTGCCTTTGTTTTTCAATCGGTACGCGATAATTGTAAAATTAATAATTAAAAATATATGCGTAAGCACGAGTCCAATGAATGCAGAGCATACATCATACCCCTGCCTCGACAACAAAATTATCAAAGTGCCTGCTGAGGCAATTCTATAATATCGATAGCGTCGCTGAATTTTGAATCCTTTTTTTGGATCATCAGCATAAGGCATAGCTTTTTTTACACCCATGAGCATAATAAGATTATCCAAAAAACCTAAGAACAACCCAAAAGCTAACCCAACTGCCCATTCTTTTCTACCAACAATAGCCAAAAAGCAAACTATTGGAGCACCAAGACAAGCTGGGAGAAGTGCAATCTTTGTGTAGCCATTCTTAATTAAAGGACCAAGTGTCTTATTGTCCATGAAGTTATTCTTTGTCGCCTTCCCTATTTAATGCAGTTTGTACCAAATTGCAGAAAGTCAAGAACACAGATGCCAATGCTAAACTAATACAAGCCATTCTACAGGTGTGGTCACCTGTTTCAAAATATGCGTCTAGCCAATCTCCGCCATAATATGCCAAGATAAAATCACATACAATCATAGCGCCAAGAGAACTTACCGTAGATAAAGCGGTGAGCATCTTTATGCGTTCACGTTCTTTTTTGTTTTGGTCCATACCTCATCCTAAATAAAAATACTATAGAAACAGCGAAGGCATACTTATCCCTACACTGCCACTTACTAACATTTTAAAATATTTCGTAAAATATGTCCACTAATTATTGTTGAATTCAGGCAAATTTTCCACACCAAAACCATTTTTTCTTAAAATAGCCTTAATAATGCGTTCACAAGCCCTGCCATCACCATAAGGATTTGCTGCTTCGGCCATATTTTTATAGTGTTCTGCGTCATCTAAAAGCAAATTAGTTTCATTTAGTACTACGTCATAATCTGTTCCGATTAATTTAACAGTACCAGCAACAACAGCTTCCGGACGTTCCGTCGTATCTCTAAGAACAAGTACCGGCTTACCCAAAGCAGGTGCTTCCTCTTGAATTCCTCCGCTATCGGTAAGAACGATATCAACCTTAGCCATCAAATTAGCAAACGGTTCATAATCCATGGGCTCAATAAGGTGAACTCTTTCTAAATGGCCAAGTTCCTCACGAACAATTTCACGAACCTTCGGGTTCTTATGAACAGGGAAGATTGCTTCTACATCATCATGAGTTTCCAATACAGCTTTTAATGCTTTATAAACATTTCGCATAGGCTCGCCAAGATTCTCGCGACGATGTGTAGTCATAAGAATTAAACGATGTCCTGTTGCAAAAACTTTGTTGAAATCAGCATCAGCAAATTTATATTCTTCTTTTACGGTAGTTTGCAACGCATCTATAACAGTATTACCAGTCACAAGGATACCCTTGGGATTTACATTCTCTTTCAAAAGGTTTTCTTTAGAAGTAGCAGTTGGAGCAAAATGCATATCCGCAATTGCACCAGTTAATTTACGATTCATCTCCTCAGGATATGGAGAATACTTATTGCCAGTTCTAAGTCCAGCTTCAACATGTCCAACAGGAATTTGGGCATAGAAAGCAGCCAATGCACCAGCAAAAGTAGTAGTAGTATCACCATGCACAAGAACCATATCTGGTTTTGCCTCTTCCATGACCTCTTTTAAGCCCATAAGAGCACGAGTAGTAACATCGTGAAGAGTCTGACCACTAGTCATAATATTCAAATCATAGTCAGGTTTAATTCCAAAAAGCTCCAATACCTGGTCTAGCATTTCGCGATGTTGCGCAGTAACAGCCACAATTGGCTGAATCAAATCAGGATACTTACGCATCTCCAAAACCAGCGGACACATTTTTATTGCTTCCGGACGAGTTCCGAAAACTGTCATTAACTTTATTTTTTCCACGGTTTTTCCTCCCCTTACTTATCGTTCAGAATACCGATTTTTTTAGCACCAATAGCTACCGCAGTTATAATAGCTGCGATAATAAGAGCCGCATACTTCCCATCAAACTCTGCCCACAGAACCGCACCAATACACAGCGCAGCAGTGATGCCATACATTAAAAGAACCGCTTCTTTTTGATTGAAGCCTCTGTCAAGCAAACGATGATGAAGGTGGCCCTTGTCTGGACTGAAAATAGGACGCCCATTAGAATATCTTCTCATAATTGCAAAAGCAGTATCCATGATGGGCAAGCCTAACGCAATGGCAGGAACTATCAACGCCACTGTTGCGGCAGTTTTTACTGCCCCAAAAACACTAATAGCCGCCATCATATAGCCAATAAACATTGATCCCGTGTCACCCATGAAAATGGAGGCAGGGTTAAAATTGTATCTTAAGAAACCTACTATAGAACCACACAAAGC
>JAKSOJ010000156.1 GCA_024405645.1 Phascolarctobacterium sp.
AGATTCTGGTAAATTCTTTCTTGATGCCACATTTAAATAATAACATAGGAGCAACCACAGCACCAAACAGAGCCTGAAAGGTTTGGAAGGGCAATTTCAAATAGGCATATTGCGGAGTGCTATAGATGAACGCACGACCAAATGAATAACCAACCACATTAATAACTACGCCTATAGCAAGAGCAAGTATAATTCTTCCCTTTGATACATCTTTATTCGCTACAAGCAAAGAGATGACAACTGCCTGAAGGCCATGTGTAGCTAGAGATACAAACATAGGAGCTGGATAGAAAAGCATATCACCTATAAACGCTCCAATACCACCTACCACGAAAGCGTGAAACGGACCCAAAAGCATAGCAGCCAAACAAATTACTGCATCGTTTAAATATAAATGTCCTCCAGGTACCGGTATCGAGAAACTACTCATTACAACATTCATGCCCGTCAAAAGGCCGGTAACAACCATCATTTTTACTGAATTTCTATCTGACATCTTCAAATTCCCCTCAAAACTATATTTTATACCAATAATACCAAGTTAATAATTTTCATTTATGCATATTAATTATAGGAAAAAACTGTATATTTTGCTATTAGCAATTTTGATTATTTTTTAGATGACAGATTAGATTTTAAATTATAATGGAAAAGGCCCAGGACTTTCGCCCTGAGCCAAATCAAACATTTTATTGTTGTTCGAATTATGCCATTGCTTCTTTGATAGCTTTAGCCATACGTTGAATGCCTTCGATAATTCTTTCGTCCGGCATGTTAGAGAAGTTGATACGCATGCTACGATCAGTTTTGTCATTGGGATAGAAAGCATCACCAATTACGCCAGCAACCTTAGCTTCGATACATTTGTTGAATACTTTGAGAGCAGAAACGCCTTCGGGGAAAGTAAGCCACAGGAACAGACCGCCTTCCGGACGAGTCCAAGTGCAACCTTCAGGGAAGTTATCCTCCATAGCTTGGAGAATAACATCACGGCGATGTTTGTAAAGAGCAACGATTTCTTTAACGTGTTGATCAAGATCGCAGTTTTCCATGTAAGCATCTACAACACCTTGGTCAAAGTTAGAGGTATGCAGGTCAGCAGATTGTTTGATTTGAACAAATTTTTCGAATACGCTATGTTCAGCAGCAACCCAACCCAAACGCAGACCAGGAGCAAAAATCTTGGAGAAAGTACCAAGGAACATTACAAGACCTTTGGTATCCAATGATTTCAAGCTAGGAAGAATTTCGCCTTCATAACGAAGTTCGCCATACGGATTGTCTTCAACAACAGGCAGATTGTGTTTGTTAACAACTTCCATAACAGCTTTACGGCGTTCCATGGACCAGGTACGGCCAGTCGGGTTTTGGAAGTCAGGAATTACATAGATGAATTTGCAATTAGGGGTAGTGCTAAGGATTTTGTCCAATTCTTCAGGAATCAAACCACCATCATCGGTAGGAACTTCGATGAATTTAGGTTCATATGCTTTGAATGCATTCAAAGCACCAAGATAAGACGGGCTTTCGCAGAGAACTACATCACCAGGGTTGATGAAAAGTTTACCGCAGAAATCCAGCATTTGTTGAGAACCAGTGGTAATAAGAATATCGCAAGGATCAACTTCAGTATGGTATTTATCAGCCATACGTTTAGCGATTTTTGCACGAAGAGAAGGACGACCTTCGGTGGTTGCATATTGCAAAAGTTGACGACCTTCTTTAGCAAGGAGATCGGTGGTTACTTTAGCAATTTCTTCTACCGGGAAAAGTTCAGGAGCAGGCAGACCACCAGCAAAAGAAATGATTTCCGGTTGTGCAGTTAATTTCAAAAGTTCACGAATTTCGGAGGATTGCATACCCTCCATACGGCCAGCATATTTCATAATATATTCCTCATTTCTTAAAATTTTTAAAACTACAGAATATATTTATTTTATCACTATATATGTGTTTCATCAAGATTTTTCCTCCGTTTTTGTAAAGTTTCTCTATATTCATACACAAAAAAGCGAATTTTAAGTCAAAAACGCATATTCCTACTATTTTGATATGTTTACTTTTTGTAGAAAAAAGAATATAATAATGTAGTAATGAATTATTAGTTAACCTATTAAATTCATATTTCAAATTATTTCTTAAATTCAGTAATTACTATAAGGAGATTCCTATGCTCAGAATAGAAAATCTATGTGTATCAGTTAAAGGAAAACCCATTTTAACTGATATTAATTTACATATTGCACCTGGTGAAGTGCATGTACTCTTTGGACCTAACGGGACTGGCAAGAGTACTTTAATCGGCACTATTATGGGCTTTGAAAGATACGAAGTTACTTCTGGTAAAATCTTTTTCAAGGGCCAAGATATCACCAATGCTCCCTGCTACGAAAGAGCAAAATTAGGTGTTGGCGTCATGATTCAACGCCCTCCCACGATTCGTGGTCTTTCCCTGCGCAAAATGGTAGAAATTTGCGGTGCTACCCCAGAAGAAGTAGAACAAATGGCTTCCTGGATGGGTATGAGCGATTTCCTCGACCGTAGTGTAAACGAAGGCTTTAGTGGCGGCGAATTAAAACGCAGCGAGCTTTTGCAGCTCATGGCACAAAAGCCTGATCTTTTGCTCCTCGACGAACCCGAAAGTGGTGTTGATGTCGAAAACATTGCTCTTGTAGGTCGTGCTTCCAATTACATTTTGCAAAACGGCAAGAAAAAAGCCTGCGACAAAAATTGCTGCAACATGGCTAATTGCCCAGCCCAAAATCCTTTGGAAAAAAGCCAAAACTCTGGTTTAATCATTACCCATTTAGGTCATATTCTAAAATATGTTCCTGCAACTCATGCACACATTCTTTACGAAGGAAAACTTACTTGTCAAGAAGGTGAACCTATGCATGTACTAAACTGCATTGCTAATAGTGGCTACGAAACCTGCGTTCGTAAAGCTTGTAAAGGAGGTTGCAAAAATGGATAAGAACTTATATGTAGAATCCAGCCCTCTTGACATTGCCAAGGCCGATGAACTTTTAAGCAAAAAAGCAGCTTTTGGTAGCGATATCGATTTAAATCAATACGATAATAATAACGAGCAACATGTTAGCTCTCCAGATAAATTAGCCGAAGAGGATAAAGCTAAACTAGAAAAGGTTGGCGTAGATCTCTCCGAAGAAAACCGTAGTGCCAGCTATGTTCAGGTTGATAACTGTGCAGTTCAGGCTGATGTAAAACCTAACACTCCCCTCGTACTTATGAGCACTGGTGTTGCTGCTAAAAAATATCCAGAGCTAGTTGCCAAATATTGGTGGAAGGCTGTTAAGCCCGATGCTGATAAATATACAGCTATTACTGCACTAGAAGAAGAACAAGGCTATTTTATCTGGGTTAAAGCAGGCAAGAAGATTTCCGTACCCCTGCAAGCTTGCGTTTTCATTAGCCATGAAAATCAACTACAACGTGTGCACAATGTCGTAATCCTTGAAGAAGGTGCAGAACTGAACATCATCAGCGGTTGCTCTTCTAGTGAAAAGGTAACCGAAGGCGTCCATCTTGGCATTAGCGAAATGTTCGTTGAAAAAGATGCCAAGCTGTCCTTTACCATGATCCATGAATGGGGTGAAAATGTTAAAGTTCGCCCCCGTACCGTAACCATTGTCAAAGAAGGCGGTCAATACGTTTCTAACTATTTCTGCATGAACAAGGTTAAAGATATTCAAATGTATCCTACTGTACGTCTGACTGGCAAGGGTGCAGTTGCACGTCTTAATTCTGTTCTTGTTGCTCCTGAAGGCAGCCATATGGATATTGGTGGCAAGACCATTCTCGAAGTTCCTGGAACTCGTAGCGAAA
>JAKSOJ010000157.1 GCA_024405645.1 Phascolarctobacterium sp.
GCTTCCTGTGCCGTTTACTTTAAGACACAAAATCAAGCTTTAAAGAAAACCGTAGCCTCTGCATTGCCCGTTGGTATTATGGGCGTAGGGGAGCCATTGATTTATGGCGTAACTTTGCCGTTAGGTAAGCCTTTTATTGGGGCTTGCATCGGAGGTGCCTTTGGGGGAGCTGTTCAAGCTGCCTTTGTAACAGGATCAACTGTTATGGGGTTAAGTGGTCTGCCACTTGCTGCATGTACTGATAAGCCTATAATTTACCTTTTGGGTGTTCTTACATCCTATATCGTAGGATTCATTGCAACTTGGGTAATCGGTTTCGAAGATCCGGTGGAAGATTGAATTCTGAGTTATGGGGTATCAGCAGGCTAAAATCTTTTGTTTTGAAATATGCTCAACGCTGCTATCCTGAAGTTAAAAAAGTTCAATATGAGACTAGCTGGGAACCTGGTGCTAGATGTTTCCATGTATATCAAGCTGAAGAGATTTATGTAGAAAGCACTATTGAAAATGCACGTATTTCTGGCATTAAAGTTGGTAGCCAAACTACAAAAATGCTTTGCGTTCCTCTGATTATGGAAGAATTAGTTTATAAAGATGGCTGGTACCAAAAGGTTGCTGAATTTAAAATGGTTGGTAAAGAATCTTTTAAACATGAACCTCGTGTAATCGTAAAAAATGCTTTAAATGATATTATTAACTATTTCACTTCTCCTAATGCTAACTATGTACGTGGTTCTATTTTCAATCCTGAACAACATAAACAAGATAGAGGCAGCATTCGCTGGTAATTAGAAATTAGCTCTAAAACAAAAACCATCAGCCGTTTTATGACTGATGGTTTATTTTTATTTGTTTTCTATAATGTGGTCCGCTTCTACGTCGATGTAGAGTCCTTTAAAGGCACCACATTTTACTGCGGTTTCTAACGCAGCAATCATTTCTCTACGACCAACACCTATTTTTTGTGCAAGCTGGGTAATGCTTTGTTTTGGGGATTGTTCCAAATGATAGAGAGCAGCTTCAAGATATCTATAATCCTCATAATAGCCACGAGCACCATATAAAACATAGCCTGCAACAAGAATGAGCACAATCAAACCAAGCTTCATATAAATATCATCAGTTAAAGCACAAGCAATTGCACATGCTACAATTACAAACAGACTAGAAACCCACATATAGAAGGTTTTTTTCTTTTGTTTTGTCCATAGGTTACCTTGCCAATAATTACTGATAGGCTTCATTTTAACACCCCTAGCATTTGTTTTCTTTACTAATACATTTTAATTTGCATATTAATATTTTAACACCTTTTCTCTTTTCTGTAAAAAGATAAATTTAATGGTATAATATATGTACAGCATTTTTGATTTAATAATAAAGAGGAAACTTTGCTTTCCCTTCGTCATAGATAAAGGAGTTTGACCATGCAAGAGATTAAATGCCCCAAATGTGGGGAAGTATTCCAGGTAGATGAAAACGGCTACGCGCAAATCCTTCAACAGGTTAGGGACAAGGAATTCCAAAAGGAAATTGAGCGTAGAGAAAACGAGATGAAAAGGCTTATTGAGGCCAATTTAGAAAAAGTTAAGACTGAGCATGAAATGAAATGCAAAGAGATTGCGGCTGAGAAGGAGCGTATTGCTAGCATCGCTAGACAGAAGATTAGTGAACTGCAATCTCAAATTTCCAATAGCGAAACTGCTAAGGATCTTGCTGTAAGCCAGGCTTTAGCAAAGCAAAAGGAAGATTTTAATAGCAGGGCTAATGCTGCTAACAGTGCTCTTGCCGAAAAAGACAGGGAAATAGATAGACTAAAAATGCAGTTGAACGCTCAAAAAGAGGCAGCAGCCATGGACAAAAAGACTGCTGTTATGGAGGCAGTTGCTGATAAGACAGAAGAACTTTCTGAAAAAGAAAAGCAAATTCTGCTCTTAGAGTCCAGTCATGAGCTAGAAAAGAAGAATATGGAGCAAATGCATGCAGCCAAGGTTCAGGAACTAGAAGGTCAGGTAGCTTATTATAAGGACTTTAAGGCTCGTCAATCGACGAAAATGGTAGGCGAAAGCCTCGAACAATACTGCTATAATCAGTTTAACATGATTCGCATGGGCGCATTCCCTAAGGCATATTTTGAAAAGGATAATGACGCTAGCAGTGGTAATAAGGGCGATTTTATTTTTAGAGAGCTTTCTGACGATGGCATTGAATTCATTTCTATTATGTTTGAAATGAAGAATGAGCTAGACGAAACTGCTACTAAGCATAAAAACGAGGACTTCTTTGCCAAATTGGATAAGGACAGAAAGACTAAAAATTGCGAATATGCAGTTCTGGTATCCATGTTGGAGGCTGACAATGAGTATTATAATAATGGGATTGTTGATGTATCCTATAAATATGAGAAGATGTATGTTATCAGACCTCAGTTTATGATTCCTTTGATTACGCTACTCCGTAATGCCGCTTTAAAGAGCTTGGAATATCGCAGAGAGCTTGAACAAATAAAAAATCAACAAATTGATATCACTAATTTCGAGAGCAATATCAACGCTTTCAAGGAAGGCTTTGCGAGAAATTATCGTCTTGCTAGTGAAAGATTCCAGGACGCTATTTCCGAAATTGACAAATCTATAGAACATCTCGAAAAAATCAAAAAGAACCTCATTTCTTCTGAAAATAACCTTCGTTTGGCCAACAATAAGGCAGAGGATTTGACAATTAAAAAGTTGACAAAGAACGCTCCTTCGGTTAAGGTTATGTTTGATGAATTAAATCAAGATTGAGGTAAACTATGGGACTAGCACAAAAGAAAGCAAAAGAAATTCAGGCAGAGCTAGAGGGTTGGGAGCTTTTCGATAAGCTTCCAAAACAAGTTGGTTCTTTTGAATATAGAGAGGGAACTGGTATTGTTGGAAAAATTCTCAATATCTGTTCCTATGTAAATGAAGCACAGCATGTTAGGTTGGATATTACCTATACGGATGAAACCTTTGATTTTGTTCCGGTAAAAACAATTGGTCTGCATACATTTCGCGAGGAAAAATATTATTGCAGGGATAGAGCAAGATTTACCGAAATGATTATGGAAAATCTGGAACGATTGATTGATGAGTTGGATAGAGAAAAGCCCCATGCAATGGATTGGGAGGCAACGGATTTAGATTTCAATGGTTGGGATTATTGGAAAAGCTTGCCGAAAAAGATAGGGGACTTTGAACTGTATATCACTCCGGACAATCCTGTCAATTATATTAACGGTGCTTGCATTTTTCTGGATTATGTAGATTTCGAGCATGGCAATGAGTTGTATTTATCTTACAATTATTTCCGCAATGAAATTTATGGAGATCTAGTAAAGAATAATCTTCCTTTGACTACACCCGACTTTGACGTTAATACAAAGTTGGAGGATAGTAAAAAGCTTGCACGTTTAAGTGAAATCTTAGAGAAAAAATTAGTCAAAACTTTGGAAGAGTTAAGTAAATAAAATTTTTATTAAAAGTTATTGACAACACATACTACATGTAGTATAATCTCTTATGTTGACACGATATGTGTGAACGTATGGTAAATGGCCCGGTGGTTCAGTTGGTTAGATGAGCGCGCAATTACGACGGACTCACGAGTTCGACGAAGTTCATCTTGCTCTGTACGCAGTGGTCAATATCGTTGGCGATACGGCCCGGTGGTTCAGTTGGTTAGAATGCCGCCCTGTCACGGCGGAGGTCACGGGTTCGAGTCCCGTCCGGGTCGCCATTTTGCCTCGGTAGCTCAGTTGGTAGAGCAAAGGACTGAAAATCCTTGTGTCCACAGT
>JAKSOJ010000158.1 GCA_024405645.1 Phascolarctobacterium sp.
TAATGGGTAAGCCGACAGGATTTATGGATTACAAGCGCAAAGAGCTTGCTCTGCGCGCGCCTTTAGAAAGAATTAAAGATTGGGAAGAGATTAAGACTTCTTCCTTAGAACATAAAGCTGATGTTGTTGAACAAGCATCTCGTTGCATGGATTGTGGTCTGCCTTTCTGTCATACTGGTATGATGATTAAAGGTATGGTAAGTGGTTGCCCCTTACATAATCTGATGCCTGAGTTTAATGATATGGTTTATAGGGATATGCCTGATGCAGCTTATGCTCGTCTTAGTGCAACTAACAATTTCCCCGAATTTACTTCCCATGTATGTCCTGCTCCCTGCGAAGGTGCTTGCTCTGCTGGTCTTATTACTAGCCCTGTAACCATCCGCAACGTAGAACAATTTGTAATTGAAACTGCTTTTGCAAATGGTTATGTTGAACCCAAGATTCCTGCAAAACGCAGTGGCAAAAAGGTTGCAGTTATTGGTTCCGGTCCTAGTGGTCTTGCTTGTGCAGATCAACTTAATAGAGCTGGTCATCTCGTAACAGTTTACGAACGTTCTGATAGACCTGGCGGTCTTTTGATGTACGGTATTCCCAATATGAAATTGGATAAGAAAACTGTAGAACGTCGTATTAATATTTTAAAAGAAGCTGGTATTGAATTTATTTGCAATGCTGAAGTTGGCGTAAATGTTTCTTCCGAAAGCTTGCTTGCTCAATACGATGCAATTGTACTTTGTACTGGTGCGTCTCAACCACGTGATTTGCCTGTAGCGGGTCGCGATTTGAAAGGTATCTATTTCGCAAAGGATTATCTGCAAGCTGTAACTAAGAGCCTGTTGGATTCCAATTTTGAAGATGGTAAGGCTCCTAGTGCTAAAGGCAAGGACGTAATTATCATCGGTGGTGGCGATACTGGTAATGACTGTATGGCAACTGCAATTCGTCAAGGCTGCAAGTCCGTACGTCAATTGGAAATCAATCCCTGCTTGCCCCATGCTCGTACCGAAAACAATCCTTGGCCGGAATTCCCTAGAGTATTCAAGACCGATTATGGTCAAGAAGAAGCTATTGAAGTTTTCCAAAAGGATCCTCGTTCCTTCTGTGTATCTTCTAAGGAATTTATTGGTAAGAGAGGTCAATTGACTGGCTTGAAGCTTTGTCAAAATGTTTGGAAGGAAGAAAATGGTAGACGCTATCCTGTAGACCTTCCTGAAACCGAAGAAATTGTCCCGGCACAAATGATTTTGTTGGCAATGGGCTTCGCTGGTAGTGAACAAAGAATTTTCGACGAATTCAAAATCGAAAAGGATGCTCGTACCAATATCAAGGCAAATGATGTGAACTATCAAACTTCTAACCCGAAAATTTTTGCAGCAGGTGATGCTCGCAGAGGACAAAGCTTGGTAGTTTGGGCTATTGCTGAAGGACGTGGCGCTGCTAAAGCAGTGGACGCTTTCTTAAACAAATAAGATTTACATAAAACGAAAATGCTATCTGCTAAGGCAGGTAGCATTTTTGTTTGACAAATAAAATTTATGGTGTTAACCTTAAAGTGAAATTTGGTTTACTATGAAAAGAGATGTAGCATTAATGAGTAATTTTTTAACACTGTCTAGGGGTATGAGTAGATATAATGGTGGAGAATACGATGGTTATGTGATTGTCAAGTTGGAATGGCAAATCACTGGCAACGTCGTAGATGCTGATAGTAAAATTGTTAGAGAACGCTCTGGTTACTGTCAGATAAAATCTATTGGTGTAGATAACGGCGAAGAAACAGGTTATCTTACTATGACACTATTGGGCGGCAAGATGGATGACAATGCAGTCGTTGGTACATCCATTCCAACAGATGTCTCTGATTTAGCAGAATTATCTTTTGCGCAGGAAGAGGTTTTAGTTTATTTAGATGCAGTACAGGATACTAATCCTATCCATAAAGGAGCTGGGGCAATCGTTCCAGGAGGTATGGTGTTAGCGACCTTGCAGGATAAACTTTCCGAGACAATGCCTTGGTTTAAGGACGCAAATGCCAAATTTACTGCTCAATTCTTAGCACCAATAGATGTTGGTGAAACCTTTACCATTGCCCAAAGCAAAAATGGACTTTGTGTTTACACTAAAAGGTTAGGGGAATGTATTAGGATTAGCAAGAAATGCTGAATTAGGCAATATGATTCTGTTTGAAGGTAAGATGTATGGATAAGGTATGTATCGTTGGTGGGCTGAGAAGCTTCATTGGCGTAGAAAAGGGTATGTATAAGCATTTGACTGCTGAAGAAATCGGCGCAGATGTTTTGCGAGCTCTGTTAAATAAATATAAAATTTCTGAAAATGATATTGATGGAATTATCGTAGGAAATTCAGTTGGTGGCTGTGGTAATCCTGCTCGTCTTTTAACTTTAGAAGCAGGCTTGCCTGAAAACATTCCTGCCTTGACCGTGGATACCCAATGTGGTTCTGGCTTAGAGGCAATGGCCATTGCTGCTGCTAAGATTGAAGCAGGCTTAGGGGACTTGTTTATCGCAGGTGGTGCCGAAAGTTGTTCCACAAAGCCTATACGCACGAGAAATGAAAATCATCCAGATTATATTAAGGATGGCAACAATGTATATAATGTAGCGAAATTTGTGCCAGGCTCTCCCGATGAACTTACTATGTTCAGGGGTGCTGAAAGAGTTGCTGTAAAGTGGAACATGGATAAGGATGAACTAGATGCTTGGGCCTTACGCAGTCATAGATTAGCTACGCAAACTAGGGATGAAGCCCCTTTGAACGATATCATCATTGCCCCTAATATGAGAAATAGGGACGAAGAAGTAAATGCTGATGAAACAGTTCGTCCCAAAATTTCTGAAAAACTTTTAAAAAGATTACAACCTCTCGTGCCAAACGGAAAGTATGTTACCGCAGGTAATGCGTGTTTGACTCAGGATGGGGCTGCCTTTGTTATTATCTGTTCTAAAAAATATGCAGAAGAACATAATTTGAAAATAGAAGCAGAGCTTGTGGATGTTCTATCCGTAGGTGTTGATCCTAACTGTAGTCCTGCAAGTACAGTTCCGGTTGTGGAAAAGCTTTTGGAACGAAATGCATTAAAGGTTCAAGATATCACAGCTTGGGAATTTAACGAAGCATTTGCTGTTATTGATGTTTTGGCAACTAAAGAGTTGGGCATTCCCGAGACCAGATACAATATTTTTGGTGGGGCCATTGCCTATGGACATCCCTATGGTGCCTCTGGGGGCATTATTACTCTTCACTTATTAAAAGCTTTAGATAGATTGGAAGCAGCACACGAAAATTCTTATGGTGTTTGTTCCATTGCCGCAGCGGGTGGCATTGGTACGGCCATGCTCATAAGAAAGGTTTAGTATTATGAATTATAAGGATATTGTCGCGAGAATTGATAAATCTCGTAAAATGATAACTGAAAAGGGCCGTTCTTTGACCTACGGCGAGTTTTTGGATTTGGTTGCTGCTAAGGAAGATGAACTTTGTAACTATAACAGTTCAGACAAGAAAGTTTTATATTTGGTGCAAGAAAACACTGTTATCGATGAACTTGTTACCTGGATTGCTTGTCAATCTGTAAATTTAGTTCCTGCAATTCTTCCACCAGATGTAAAAAAAGAAAATATTGCAGTTGAAAACATTGTTGTTCCTCAGGAAGCTTGTATGGCAGTGATGACTTCTGGAACAACTGGAACACCTAAGGTTTTGTTCAGAACCTTTGAAAGCTGGTCTGAATTTTTCCCTGTACAAGACGAAATATTACATATTAATGAAGATAC
>JAKSOJ010000159.1 GCA_024405645.1 Phascolarctobacterium sp.
ACTTTTTCTAAGAAAAGTATAAAAACCTCGTGTACCTGTGCAGAAAAATACGCAGAATTAGTCCTACGAACAAAATTTAATTCGCCATTTAGCTGTGCTCCAGCGTAAACCTTGCCAGCTCCATGCTTGTTTAGCTCATAAGCCAAAAGGTTTTCCAATTGCGGATCACGCACAGCAAATTTGCAGCTTACTGCTGAGCATTTAGTAACGTGCTCAAAAATGTCCTTATGTTTGCTCCAATCAATGCTGGCAGTAATTTTGCCGCGATGGTCAACACAACCCGAAACAATATAGGGCTTAACAGGAAAAGCATTTTCAATATTCATGCCAGGACCTGGAATTACTGCAAGAAAGGCTGGTGGTAGCTTATCCTCTGCCAAAGAATTGGTAACTATGGTAGAAGATATTACTGCTCTAGCTATTTCTTCAGGCTTTTGGTTAACAAGAACCTTATCCAGGGCGTGAACAATACCTTGTAAAACATTATTATGGGTAGTTGGCACCTTGGCCATACTTACAGGCTTAGAGCCATCCAACAGAACAGCATCTGTAAAAGTGCCACCCACATCAATTCCTAATAGCATGTTAAAACTTCCTTATCAAGGGAGACCGGGGAAAGAATTTACATATTGAATCTTGATATCAGGGAAACTATTTACAAATTGAATTTTAAAATCTGGAAAGCTATTTACGAACTGCCATTGGCCAATTTTATCAGGGAAACTGGAAACTCTTTGAACCTTCAAGTCAGGAAAGGAATTAACAACTTGCACCTTAATATCAGGGAAGGAATTAACAACCTGTACTTTTCCGGCAAGGCGAATGCCCTTGTAATAGCCAGCGCTAGAAATTTTGGAAGCCAGAGCAATTTTGCTTTTTGGCATCAAAATGGTGGAACTGTTTTCCAATGGAGCGAAAACAGGCTCATTTGCCAGAGCAACGCAACTAATTCCTGCTAAAAGCAAGCTTAAAGCTAAGGTTTTTTTCATAAAACAACCTCCTCACTAATCAATTTCATATTAAAGTAAGCCTTCTTCAGCTAATTTTTCGGACATTTCCTGCTTTCCTAAAATCCACAGAGCATCCTTTTCTTGGATAATCATATCCAAATTAGGATTGGAGAATGTGTATTTACCTCTTTGCAAACCAATTACCATACCATGATATTTGGTTCTAATATTAGAGTTTTTGATTGACTCTTCAATCCATTCACAGCTTTTGGGAACAACTACAAGCAAGGTGATAAAGGGAACGTCCTTACTGTCCATTTGCAACATATACTCTTTAATGGTAATCGGATGTTGCTTAGCGATAAGTCCCAAGCGATCGTATTCATTAGCAGCTTTAAACTGGATGAACTGTTGAGTATTGCCAAACACGCTAATTACGTCACCCTTTTCAAAAACAGTTTTGCCTGCAGGCATGTCAATACAGGTGCCATTTTTACGCATGATGCGCAATACATTACAGCCGTAGTACAAACCAAATTGTAAATCAATAAGAGATTTACCAAGCAACATGCTGTCATCTTTTAGGATATATTCGCCTGTCATAAAATCTTCGTCAAACGGGAAAAGCAATTCACCATTTTCGGTTCGATATTCTTCAACATGCATTTGGTTTAAATTAACCAAAAAACGTGCCTCGTAATTAAAATAACCACCAACTAATGCATCGCATTTATAAATACCTAGGCAAACAAGCAGGGATGCAAAAATTGAAGACATTCTTTCCAAAGGCATAACATAGTCTAAAATTACATAGATGGCAAAAAAAGCAAGGACTATTCTCAAACCTCTCAATGCAAAAAGAGGTAAGCGATTCGCTCTATTTTTCAAATAGAGAGTAGAATATTGAGAACGAAGATTGCCGGATATTCTAAACATTACAGCGAGAATTGGAGAAATCAATACAATTGTGATTATGCCAGCGAGCCATTCACCAGTCCTACCATAATAATTTTGGCACCAAGGAAGCAGAAACATTTTAGAGGTTGTTTCTATAACAAATATCAATACAGAATAAATCAACAAGCGAGTGCCAAAATTTACCAAGAAATCATGCCAAGCACTATCATAGGCAGATTTCTCTTCCCTTTCGGTATAACGCTCCAAGAAGTCTTGCACTTTTTGGGGCAAATTCTTTTCGGCCAAAGCATAAGCAGGAGCAGCCAATTTTACAAAGAAGGGTGTAGTAAATGTAGTGATTACAGATACCGCAACGATAATCGGATAGAGAAAATCACTTGTCAAGCCAAAGTGACTGCCTTGTTCGGCAACGATAAAGGAAAACTCGCCAATTTGGGTCAAGCTAAAAGCACAAAGCATTGCAGTCTTAAGATTATGACCACTAGCAATTACGCCCATAGTAGCAAAAATTATTTGTCCACCAATTACAACGCATACAACGCAGAGAACAGGAACGAGGTACTGCGCTAAAATTGCAGGATTTACCATCATACCTACGGATACGAAGAATATAGCGCTGAAAAGATTTTTTACGGATTGTAGGCTTGCTTCTATCTTATGCGCATTGGGAGCTTCTGCCAGGAGAGAGCCCATTAAAAAGGCACCCAAGGCACTACTAAAGCCCAAATAAACAGCAAGCCAAACCATGGCCAAGCACAAGCCTAAAGAGAAAATCAAAAGTGTTTCCTCTGTCATAAGATCCTGTGTCTTTTTGAAAAAAGAAGGTATGAACCAAATACCTACAACAAAACAGAAGGTTAGGAAAACTATAAGCTTTACTATACTAGCAATCAGAACATTGGGATCAACATTTCCTTGAGTTTGCCCCATGGTTGCAACTAAAACCAACATGACGATACCGAGAATATCTTCTACAATCAGAATCCCCAGGCACACGTCAGTGAAGCTTTGTCCCATCAGCTTTAGGTCGTCAAAGGTCTTAACTATGATTGCCGTCGAACTCATAGCAAGCATGCCTCCAAGGAAAATACAGTCCATAGTTTTCCAGCCTAGAGCCAAGCCACAACAATAACCAAGTCCAACCATTCCAAAGAGGATAAACGCTAAAGCAATGGCTGCCGTTCCGCCCACCTTCTTTAATTTTGCGAAGGAAAATTCAAGACCAATAGCAAACATCAAAAAGATAACGCCTATCTCGGACCAAAGCTTAACGCCTTTGGCATCCGTAATGGTCAGCATGTATGGGAAATTTGGTCCTGTTAAAAAGCCTGCAACAACATAGCCAAGAACAACAGGTTGATTCAACTTTTTGAAGACAACAGTAGTAATACCAGCAACGAAAAGAATCAAAGCTAGATCTATTAATAACGGATGTAATCCTTCCATTGTATTCCTCCAAAATTTAACACTTATCCAAATTAAATTATATCACCCCTAAACATTTATATGCAAATAATAAATACGTATAAAACTCACTTTAATACTTCGCTAAATTTATATTAGGACAAACACAAAAATGCTCCGCCAATCCGACGGAGCATTAATTTTAGTAATTTAATTATAATTTTGCCCAGCGCAGCTTAGTAGAATGAGCTCTACTATTGCGGAAGCATTCTTCTTTAGAGGGACGAATAACATCGCGAGCGACCTCACTATAGATGCCCTGTCTTTGGTAAGCTTGGAAAGCCTTCTTGACAATGCGATCCTCACCAGAGTGGAAGGTTAACACAGCAACTCTTCCTCCAGGACGAAGTGCTTTAGGAAGCTTTTCCATAAACGCATACAAAACTTCAAACTCACTATTAACATCTATGCGCAAGGCTTGGAAAACACGAGCACCGGACTTTTTCAAGGCTTCCTTGCG
>JAKSOJ010000016.1 GCA_024405645.1 Phascolarctobacterium sp.
CGTTTTGGAAAAATATTTTTGCAAAGTATTATTCTAAATGCTATAATGCTTATAGCAGATTAATTACGAATTAAATATTGACCTTTGGGGCAGGGTGAGATTCCCTACCGGCGGTATAGTCCGCGAGCTTTTAGGAGCATGATTCGGTGAGATTCCGAAACCGACGGTATAGTCCGGATGAGAAAAGGTAAGTTAATTATTTGTATGTTTATTTGGCGTACAGAAAATTCCCCAAGGATTTTCTGTACGCTTTTCATTTGTGGAGGTGGGCAATATGACTCATCGCGAATATATGGAGCGAGCTTTAGAACTCGCACTTGAAGCAGAGGGAAATACTTCTCCTAATCCTATGGTTGGTTGCGTCATTGTAGATGATGATGGAGAAATTCTAGGCGAGGGGTATCATCATAAAGCAGGCGAACCTCATGCAGAGGTAAATGCTTTAGCTCAAGCTAAGCAACAGGCAATAGGTGCTACTGCCTATGTAACTCTTGAACCCTGTGCTCATTATGGAAGAACTGGTCCTTGCTGTGTAGCATTAGCTAAGGCTGGGATTAAAAAAGTATATTGTGCTTGCTTGGATCCTAATCCGAAGGTTGCTGGCAAGGGCGTTGAATATTTGCGTTTGCAGGATGTCGAGGTTGAAGTTGGCCTTTGTGAGAAAGAAGCAAAGCGTCTCAATGAAAAATTTATGACTTGGATTACCTTGCAAAGACCATTTATTAGCATGAAATATGCAATGACCTTGGATGGTAAGCTGGCAACTCAAACTCGTGATAGCAAATGGATTACAGGAGAAGAGGCTCGTACTTTTGCTCATCGTTTGCGTAAACAGCATGATGCGATTTTGGTTGGTATTGGTACCGTTCTTGCGGATGATCCAGAACTGACTACTCGTCTTGTGCGTGGTAAAAATCCTATTCGTATAGTTTTAGATAGAGACTTAAAGATTTCTCCTATGGCTCAGGTTCTGAATCCTGCAGCAGAGACGATTATTTTTACTAGTCTTGAAGCGGATAAAGCCAAAGAAGAAACATTGACCGTATTTCCGAATGTTTCCGTGGTTCGTGTTCCTGCCATGGGAAAACAACTAATTTTGGAATATGTAATTCAAGAATTAGCAAATCGTAATATCACTTCTGTATTGGTTGAAGGTGGCAGTGAAATTCATGGTGCTTTCAGGGATGAGGGTTTGGTGGACCGTGTTTATGCGTTCATCGCTCCCAAGATTTGTGGAGGACGCCATGCGCTTAGCCCCGTTGCAGGTTTTGGCATTGAAAATATGCAGGATGCCTGGAATCTTGAAGAAGTAGAAATAGAAAAATTTGGACAGGACATTATGATTACTGGTCTTGTTCCTAAGGAGGAGGACTAAATGTTTACTGGTTTAGTAGCAGAGCTCGGAACGGTTAAAAAATTAACTCGTATGGGCGAGTCCTATCATCTGACGGTGGGAGCAAGCAAGGTGATGGCAAATCTAAAAATCGGTGATTCCATGGCTACCAATGGAGTTTGCCTTACCGTGGTGCAAATGACCGATAATGAGTTTACTGTGGATGTTATGCCTGAGACTGCAAGATTGACTAATATCGGCATGCTGAAGGCTGGAGATAGAGTAAATCTTGAGCGTACTTTGCGTCCTATTGATGGCTTGGACGGGCATATTGTTACCGGACATGTTGAAGGTCTGGGCACAATTATTAGTGAAAAACCGGACGGTATTGCTAAGGTTGTCACCTTTGAAACTCCAGAAAAACTTTTAAAATATATTATTCCAAAAGGAAGCATTACTGTTGATGGTATTAGCTTGACTGTCACAAAGGTTACTGATTCTAGCTTTTCCGTTTCCTTGATTCCTCATACAGCAAAAGAAACTACCCTGGGTTTCAAATCTGTTGGAGACAAGGTGAATTTGGAAACAGATATCATTGGGAAATACGTTGAACGTATGCTGTCCTGGGATAAAAAAAGTTCTAGTCCTGGATTAGATAAAAATATGTTATTTGAAAATGGATTCATGTGAGGTGGATTATGGAGAATTTTAAATACAATACTGTAGAAGAAGCCATTGCTGCTATCAAGGCTGGCAAAATGGTTCTCGTTACAGATGATGAGGACAGAGAAAATGAAGGCGACTTGATTATGGCCGCAGAACTCTGTACTCCTGAAGCCGTGAATTTTATGGCCAAGGAAGCACGTGGTTTGATTTGTATGCCTGCAGCAGCCGAGATTATGGACAAATTGCAATTTGGTGCGATGGTTGCAAAAAATACCGATAATCATGAAACTGCATTTTCTGTTTCCATTGACCATATTGATACTACTACTGGTATTTCTGCTTTCGAACGTGCTTATACTATGAAGAAATGCGCTGAAGAAGGTGCACAACCTAGCGATTTCCGTCGTCCTGGTCACGTTTTCCCTTTAAGAGCACGTGAAGGTGGTGTACTTGTTCGTACTGGTCATACCGAAACAACTGTTGACCTTTGTAAATTAGCAGGTCTTAAACCAGTTGGTATTTGTTGCGAAATTATGGGTGACGATGGCAATATGTCCCGTACCCCTGATTTAATTAAATTTGCCCAAAAGCACGATCTCTGTTTCATTACAGTTGCTGCTTTAGTTGCTTACCGTAAAGCTCATGAAAAAATGGTTCATCGCGTGGCAGAGGCAGATCTTCCTTCCAAATATGGTAAATTCCGTATCATTGCATATGAAAATGATTTAGATGATCTTTGCCATATTGCAATTGTCAAAGGCGATGTAGCTGGTAAGGAAAATGTTTTGGTTCGTGTTCATAGTGAATGCTTGACTGGTGATGCTTTTGGTAGCATGCGTTGTGATTGTGGCGACCAACTGGCAACCGCATTAAAGATGATTGAAAAGGAAGGCTTGGGTGCAGTTGTTTATATGCGCCAAGAGGGCCGTGGCATTGGTCTCGCTAACAAGATTCGCGCATATGCTTTGCAGGATACAGGTCTTGATACTGTTGAAGCAAATGTTCAACTGGGCTTTGCTCCCGATCTGAGAGATTATGGCATGGGTGCACAAATTTTGGCAGATTTAGGTCTGACTAGCATTCGTCTTATCACTAATAATCCGGCAAAACGCATTGGTTTATCCGGTTACGGTATTACAATTACCGATAGAGTTCCCATTATTATGGAACCAAATAAATATAATGAAGGCTATCTTGGTGTAAAAGAAAGCAAGATGGGTCATGTTTTCACTTTTAATCCCGAGAAGAAATAAGGAGGACTATCATGAAAGTTTTAGAAGGTAAATTAACAGCTCAAGGTTTAAAATTTGGTATTGTTGCAGCTCGTTTCAATGAATTCATTACTAGCAAATTAGTTTCTGGTTGCGAGGATTGCCTTATCCGTCATGGTGCAGAAGGCGATGATATCACTTTGGCGTGGGTTCCTGGTGCTTATGAAATTCCTATGGCTTGCAAAAAAATGGCTGAAAGTGGCAAATACGATGCAGTTATTGCTCTGGGCTGTGTAATTCGTGGTGCAACTCCTCATTTCGATTATGTTTGTGCAGAAGCATCCAAAGGCATTGCTCAAGTTAGCATGCAAACTGGTGTGCCTGTAGCTTTTGGCGTGCTCACTACTGAAAATATTCAACAAGCTGTTGAACGTGCTGGTACCAAAGCTGGTAACAAAGGCGTTGATTGCGCAATGGCTGCTATCGAAATGGTAAATCTTTTTAAAGAAATGTAAAATAATAATAAAAGTAGGACGCTCCGTTTTGGAACGTCCTTTTTTTATATCTTCATAATTTAATTTTAGAATATTGGCAGGAAAATATAACCATAAAAGAGAATAGTTTTTTATAGATTGTTGTTTGTTTGAAGATAAAATTGGTGTTATATATAGGAGGCGTTTTATGAAAAAACTGTTTAGTTTATTTGTTGCTGGCGCGCTTATGCTGGGTGGCGTGTTTATGAATAAAGCAGAAGCTCTCACACATTATCATTATAATGGACCAGATGGTCAAGATAGGAATATCCTTTTATTTACTCAAGATTTTGCCTATGATGAAGGTTATGTTATGGGAATTCATCATACAGGACCTGAAACAAAACTAGCTTATCTTGGTACATGGCATCGTGAACCCGATGGTTATATTGGAGTAAAATATGATATTTTAAAGGTTATGGAAGCTAATAACAATGTAATGCAAGAGCGTTATGTTGATATTGAAATGAAGCTTCTGAAGAAAAATAGTAGCTTACGTGTTATTACTCCGGATGCTCCAGATAATTCCTATGGCAATGTTTACAATATGCATGAGTATGTTTGGGGTAATGATAAAAATATGGCTTATTACATACTTGATAAAACATTGAATCGCTTTGGTGGAAATGCAGTGGTATCTCCAATTGCTTCTTCACATGAGAAACTAAATAAGGATGCCCTTGAAATTGTCACTAGACATAGTCAAGGACCTGAAGGAGAAGGCTTCTGGTTTAAAGCGAAAGAGGCTAATGGCAATACCATAGGCAACTACTATGTTGAAACAGATCCTATGGCAATATATCTTCGAGATGGAAGTTACTTGGGACAAATCGATGGCGATAGTCCCCAACCTATTCCCATGAAACAAAGAGCTGCAGCAATTGATTTGGGTGACAATCGTGCTAGAGTTATTATGTATAAAGACCGCACTACAGAATACTACGATATTTTCTTCACTCCCAATTATTTTATTGTTGAAAAAGCTTTTGCTGATGATCCTGATGTAACCAAAGAACTACAAGCTGAGGTTGGTGTTCGTCAAGAATATGGACCTAATCCTAGAGTAAACGAAGTTAGAGAAACTCTTCATTGTGATAGATAAGGAGTGTTAGGTATGCTGTATATTTGTTATCCTAAATGTGGAACCTGTAAAAAGGCTGAAAAATATCTCTTAGAAAAAGGTGTTGTTTTCACGAAAAGAGATATAAAAGAGGATAAGCCTAGCTTGGAAGAGCTGACAAAATGGTATAAAGCAAGTGGATTGCCTTTGAAACGTTTTTATAATACTAGTGGAAATCTCTACAAAGAGCTTGGCCTGAAGGATAAAATCAAAACTATGAGCGAAGAAGAGCAATTGGCTTTGCTGGCAACTGATGGTATGCTTGTAAAACGACCGATAATCGTGACAGAGGATTATGTTCTTGTTGGCTTTAAAGAAGCTGAATGGCAGGAAAAGGGCCTGTAAATTTTAAGAGTGAAACTTTTGACTAACGAGGTGTTTTAACACCTCGTTTTTTATATTCAGCACATTTCTGTACAAATATTTACCCTATACTTGTATATAATAGTATACAGGAGGAACAAAGAAGTAAATTTACCTCATAAAAATGGAATCATTTCAATAGAAAATATTGAGCGAAAGCTTGATATTTTTGATATAATATAACGAGTTATGAGTTTTTGTTTTAAATTTATGAGGTGATTAAAATTATGCAAGATATATTAACAAAAGCTACTGCTGAAGGCGTTCGTATTTACGCTCTTCGTACCACTAATTTGGTTAGCGAAGCTGCAAAACAACATGGATGCTCTCATTTGGCGGCGGCAGCCCTTGGCAGAACTCTTTCTGGCGCTCTCCTTCTTGCTGCAACAATGAAGGACAATGAAAGAATTTCTCTGCGTATCAAGGGTGACGGTCCTTTAGGCGAAATCGTTACTGACGCCGAAGGAACTAATGTACGTGGCTACGTAGAAAACCCCGACGTATTTCTTCCTTTAAAGAATGGTAAGCTAGACGTTGGTGGTGCCGTTGGTGCTGGTAACATTATCGTTACCCGTTATTTACAAAATTCTGAGCCGTTTACTGGTTATTGCGAATTATCAGATGGTGAGATTGCAAGTGATATCACTAAATATCTGTATGAATCCGAGCAAACTCCATCCGGTGTTGCACTTGGTGTTTTAGTTGATAAAGAAGGCAATGTAACTGCTGCTGGTGGTTATTTTATTCAGGCTATGCCAGGTTGTGCCGAAGAAACTCTGGAAAAACTTGAGAATAATATCAATTTAACTCCATATGTAACTCAATTATTGGAACTTGGCTATACTCCTGAAAAAATGATTGAGATTCTTTGTCGCGGACTTGATGTGGATATTAAAGAATCCGTTCCTGTACAATTAAAATGCAGATGCAGTCGCGAAAGAATATTAACCGCTCTTGCTGGTTTGGATAGACAAGCTCTTTCTGAAATTTCTGAGGACCAAGTAACTGAAGCTCACTGTCAATTTTGTAATACCACGTATAAATTTACACAAGATGAAATCAAATCTTTGCTTAATAAAGAATAAAGCGAAAATTTGTTGACAAAAACGAACTTTGTTCGTATAATTGAAACATAAGATAATTATTGGAGGACTTATACATGGATGCAGATAAAAAGAAAGCTTTAGATATGGCTATGCGCCAAATTGAAAAAGATTTTGGTAAAGGTAGCATTATGAAACTTGGCGAAGCAAGCCAAAAGATGAACATTGAGGTTATTCCTACTGGCGCATTGTCCTTGGACATCGCTCTTGGTGTTGGTGGCATTCCCCGTGGACGTGTAGTGGAAATTTATGGACCTGAATCTTCTGGTAAAACTACTGTTGCTTTGCATATGATAGCCGAGGCTCAAAAGATGGGCGGTTATGCTGCTTTTATCGATGCTGAACATGCTTTGGATCCTGACTATGCTCGAAAATTAGGCGTAGATATTGAAAATCTTTTGATTTCTCAACCTGATAATGGTGAACAAGCTTTGGAAATTGCAGATGCTCTTGTTCGCAGTGGCGCAATCGACATTATTGTTATCGACTCCGTTGCTGCTCTAGTTCCTCGTGCTGAAATCGAAGGCGAAATGGGCGATTCCCATGTTGGTCTGCAAGCGCGTCTTATGAGCCAAGCTTTACGCAAATTAACCGGTATTATTTCCAAGTCCAAATGTGCAACTATCTTCATCAACCAAATTCGTGAAAAAGTTGGCGTAATGTTTGGTAATCCGGAAACTACTACTGGTGGTCGTGCTTTAAAATTCTACTCCACTATTCGTATGGATGTACGTCGCGTAGATACCTTGAAAAATGGCAACGATATGATTGGTAGCCGTACTAGAGTAAAGATTGTTAAAAACAAGGTTGCTCCTCCGTTTAAACAAGCTGAGTTCGACATCATGTATGGCGAGGGTGTATCTCATGAAGGTTGCATCGTAGATTTGGGTGCAGATCTTGATATCATCGCTAAGAGTGGTGCATGGTATTCCTACGGCGATGTTCGTCTTGGTCAAGGCAAGGAAAAGGTTAAAGATTTCTTAAAAGAAAATCCCGCTATTGCTCAAGAAATCGAAGACAAAATTCGCGCTATGACCATTGCAAAAGTAGAGTTAACTGCAGAGGAAGCAGGCAATGCTGAACCGGTATTCAAAGAAGAATTCTAATCCAGAGATGAAAAGCTCTGCCGAAGCTTACGATAAAGCTCTTGACCTTTTGAGTTATCATGATTTTAGCGATAAGGCTATGTCTGATAGGCTTAGAAAAAAAGGAGCTACGGAAGAACAGGCTAGGGAGGCTGTTGATAAACTTAACGAGTATGGCATTCTTAACGAAGAACGTTATGCAGAGAGAGTTTATGCTGCATGGCTCAATAAAGGTTCTTATGGGAAACTACATTTGCAGGCAGAGCTTGCTAAGCGTAGTGTAAGGCAAGAACTAATTACAAAGATTTTAGATGAATTTACGTCTGATATCGAAGAAGAGCATGCACGCAAGGCAGCAGGTATATTTCTGATTCGCAATAAGAAAAAAATAGATTTATATGGTATGAAAGATCCTAAAATTTACGGGGCTGCTGCTCGTTTTATGGCAGCCCGTGGTTTTTCATCAAGGTATATACATGTTTTGTTTGATGAATGCTATTTCGAAGACGAGATATAGTGTTTCAAACTTGACATTTGCACTAAATTTATTTACAATGTATATATCCAATCGTGGTTATTTATTTAAGTCCCTTAAAGGTAACACTTGGTGTTACCTTATTTTTTTGTCCTGTTTCAGGATTTTATTATAGATTTTATTATAGATATAGATTTTTAACATAAGGAATATTATATTTTTAATATGTAATCGGATATAGAATTCAACGGAATAAGGGCATTTCATAGCAGACGCAGAACGTGCGCCTGTTATTTTCGTGCGTAAATTTGCATTTACGCAATTGGTTTTTGAAATTTAATTCTGGAAAAATTCACTACTAGGAGGTGAGACTAATGTTAATGATTATTGGAGCTGCAATTGTATGTGGCATCGTAGGCGTTGGCGCTGGCTATATGTATCGCAAGAACGTAGCTGAAAGCAAAATTGCAACCGCTGAAGAACAAGCCATTAAAATCATACAAGAAGCAGAAAAAACTTGTGAAGATAAACGCAAGGAAATGATGGTGGAGGCTAAAGAAGAAATTCACCATATGCGTACTGAAATGGAACGCGAAAACAAAGAAAGACGTTCTGATATGCAACGTCAAGAACGCCGTTTGCAACAAAAAGAAGAAAATCTGGATAGAAAGATTGAATCTTTTGAACGCAAGGAAGAAAAATTGGCTTCTAAGGAGCAACGTTTGAATGCTTCTCAAGAAAAAGCTGATGCTCTTATTAAAAAGCAAACTGTTGAACTTGAACGTCTTGCTGGTTTAACTAGCGAAGAAGCTAAAAAAGAATTATTAGCTACTTTAGAAGACGAAGTTAAACATGAATCTGCAATGCTCATTAAAGATATGGAGCAAAAGACCAAGGACGAAGCTGATAAAAAAGCTCGCGAAATTATCTCCTTGGCAATTCAACGCTGTGCTGCTGACCATGTAGCTGAAACTACTGTGTCTGTAGTAGCATTGCCTAACGATGAAATGAAAGGTCGTATTATCGGTCGCGAAGGTCGTAACATTCGTACATTGGAAATTTTGACCGGTATCGATTTAATTATTGACGATACTCCGGAAGCAGTTATTATTTCTGGCTTTGACCCGGTTCGTCGTGAAATCGCTCGTATCGCTTTGGAAAAATTGATCAACGATGGTCGTATTCATCCTTCTCGCATTGAAGAAATGGTTGAAAAGGCTCAAAAAGAAGTTGAACAAAAAATTAAAGAAGCTGGCGAACAAGCTGTATTTAGTCTTGGCATTCATGGCATCCATCCCGAAATGGTTAAACTTCTCGGTCGTATGAGATATCGTACCTCTTATGGTCAAAACTGCTTGAACCATTCTGTTGAAGTTGCTACTTTGGCCGGCAATATGGCTGCTGAACTTGGTGTAGATGTTACTTTGGCTAAACGTGCAGGTCTTCTTCACGATATTGGTAAGTCTGTTGACCATGAAATGGAAGGTACCCACGTTGAAATCGGTGGTGAAATCGCGAAAAAATATCGCGAATCCGAACTGGTTATCAATACCATCCTGTCCCACCATGGTGACTGCGAAGCTAAGAGCATTGAAGCAGTGCTTGTAAGTGCTGCTGACGCAGTATCTGCAGCTCGTCCTGGTGCTAGACGCGAAACTCTTGAATCCTACTTGAAACGTTTAACTCGATTGGAAGAAATCTCTGAATCCTTTGAAGGTGTAGAGAAATGTTTTGCAGTTCAAGCAGGTCGTGAGATTCGTATCATGGTTAAGCCCGAAGTTATCGATGATGATGGTGCTATTATCCTGGCACGCGATATTTCCAAGAAGATTGAAGCTGAAATGGAATATCCTGGTCAAATTAAAGTTGTTATCATCCGTGAAACTCGTGCAGTAGACTACGCAAAATAATTTAAAAGTTAAAAATAACGAGATCTGAATGCAAAAGCATTTAGGTCTCGTTTTTATTTTTGATGCTTAGGAATATTGTTAAGATAGTATCTTAATAATTGAGCAATTTAAATTGATTTTATGTTATAATAAAAGATACTAATGAAATCGAGGTGAGAAAACATGCAATCACACTTCTTAATAATTACTGGTATGAGCGGTGCGGGTAAAACTCAAGTTGTTCGTACTCTTGAAGATTTAAATTATTTTTGCATCGATAATTTGCCTGCAACTTTGATTCCTAAATTTGCGGAACTTTGTCGTCAAACTTCTGAAAAGAAAGTAGCTTTAGTAGTAGATATCCGTGGCGGTCGCTTCTTTAATAAATTAATTGATGTTTTGGATGAGATGGAAGCTTCTGGCCAAAAATATGAATTGCTCTTTTTGAGTGCTGATGATCCATGTTTGGTTCGCCGTTACAAAGAAACTCGTCGTCGCCATCCGCTTGGTGAGAGAACTTCTTTGCTCAGCAATATTCAACACGAAAGAGAAATTTTGGAGCCTTTGAAAAAGAGAGCTACCTATATAATCGATACTAGCAATTCTTCTTCCGCACAATTGAGAAATCAAGTGCAAGAATTGGTTGGCGAGTCCAACGCAAAGGCAAAGATGGGAATTATTATTCGTTCCTTTGGCTTTAAATATGGTCTGCCTTTGGACAGTGATCTTGTTTTAGATGTGCGTTTCCTTCCTAATCCATTCTATGTAGAAGAACTGCGTCCTCTTACTGGTAATGATCAACCTATCCAGGATTTCTTGCTTCGTTGTGAGCAAACTAATACTTACCTTCAATTGGAAGAGAATCTTTTGGATTATTTGATTCCTCAATACATTAATGAAGGGAAGGCGCAACTAGTAATTTCTGTTGGTTGTACTGGTGGACAACATCGTAGTGTTTTCATTGCCAATAAATTGTATGAACATTTTAGAACTCAAGGCTACAATGTAGAGATTACTCATAGAGAAATAACTGGTAAAAAGTGAGGAAGTTATGGGTTGGATTACTTGGCTCTGTCCAGGCATAAACTTAAAACGTTGGTTGCTCCTTTTTACTATTGGAGTTATCTTCTGTGCTTTGGGCATTGCATTTTTCTTTAATTATCAGATTATGGGAACATTGGAGGAATTACTCTTCCAACTGACCTATGTTACCACTGGTCGCTATTCAAATCGCTTGATTATGACTGTTGGTGCAGGTTTGATTCTATTTGGTTTGGCGATTATGATTTATGGCACTCGTAAATTAATCGCTTCCGTAATAGAATCAGTTGTTCCTGATAAAAATGGCACCATTATGGAGACCATTTTCTATCAACGCAAACTGGTACAAGGTCCTAATATTACGGTTATTGGCGGTGGCACTGGTTTGTCCACTTTGCTTCGTGGTATGAAATATATCACTAATAACTGTACGGCCATTGTAACTGTTGCGGATGATGGTGGTTCTTCTGGTCGTTTGCGTAAAGAATTAGGCATTATTCCGCCTGGTGATTTGCGTAACTGTTTGACTGCATTAGCTGACCGCGAACCTTTGATGGAGCGCTTGATGAATCATCGTTTTGAAGGCGATTCTCCTCTTGCTGGTCATTGTGTTGGCAATTTACTAATTGCGGGCATGGCTGGTGCAGAGGGAAATATGGAGGATGGTTTGGAAGCCATTAGCCAAATTTTAAAAGTGCGTGGTCGCGTTATTCCATCAACAATGGAAGATATTTCCCTTATGGCAGAAATGACTGATGGAACAACCGTTGTGGGCGAGTCCGATATTCCTAAGGCTCGCAAACGTATCAGTCGAATGAATATGCTTCCAAATGATGCCAAGGCTTCCAAGGGTGCGATTGAGGCCATCATGGAAGCTGATCTTATCGTTCTTGGACCGGGAAGCCTTTATACCTCTGTTATTCCTAACCTTTTGGTAGAGGGAATTCGTGAGGCTTTAGTAAAATCTAAGGCTCGTAAAATTTATATTTGTAATGTTATGACTCAACCTGGCGAAACTGATGGTTATGGTGCCTATGAACATGTTCGTGCGCTTTTGGACCATGTTGGCGACCAGTTCTTGGATTATGTTGTTGTAAACAGTCAGGACATTTCATTGGAACAATTAGCTAAATACAATGCTGAAGGGGCAATGCCTATTACTCCAGATATCGAAAAGATTCGTAAACTGGGAATAGATGTAATGCCTGCAAGCTTGATTAGCAAAACAAATTTAGTTCGTCATAATCCTCGCAAACTTGCGAGAGTTCTTATTAAATTGATTTATAAATTGCACCTTTATGGTCGCGGAATGGCATTTTTTGATTATTTCTTTATGCGTGAGGGTATGAGAAAAATGAATAATGCTGACTAAAAGGTAGAAAGGGGACGTCGATGTCATTTTCAAATGATGTAAAAAATGAATTGGCTCGTATTGAGGATAACACGACATTGGACGACAAAGCTGAGCTTTTGGGTCTATTGCGTATGAGCGGTGCTATCGTAATTCGTGGCATGAATATCGGCATCCACTTTTCAACAGAAAACGCTGCATTGGCAAGAAGAGCATTGCAACTTTTGAAATCTAATTATAATGTTCAGACAGAGGTTATGATTACTCGTTCTCGTCGTCTGAAAAAGAACAATCGTTACCAAGTAAGAGTGTTGCCTAGCCGTGCGGTTAGGGATACCTTGGATGAATTGCAGCTTTTAAGCATGGATACAGATTTGCATAATCCCATCATAAAGGATGAACATCAAAAGCGCGCCTATTTGCGTGGAGCTTTTATGGGTGGTGGCAGTGTAAGTCGTCCTTCTAGCGACTATCATTTGGAAATGGTTACTGAGAACGAAACCTTTGCTCGTGCTTTGGTAAAAATACTGCATGGTTTTCATTTGAAGGCAAAGCTTACAGACCGCAAGGATGATTACATTGTTTATATGAAGGAAGCCGAGAGCATTATTGACTTCTTGAGCTTCGTTGGTGCCCACAATGCTAGATGTGAAATGGAAAATGTTCGCATTGTTAAGAGTTTACGCAACGATGTAAATCGTGCTGTTAATTGCGAGACAGCTAACCTGAACAAGGTAGTTAAGGCAGCCATGCGTCAGGTTGAATGCATTAAATTTTTAGATGAAAAGCTTGGCCTAAGTAATTTGCCCAAAAATCTAGAAGACACAGCTCGTTTGCGTTTGCAATATCCAGACGTATCTTTGAATGATTTAGTGGAATATTCTGGTGGAATAGGTAAGTCTGGCATTAATCACCGCTTAAAAAAATTACAGGAAATGGCAGTTGAGTTAGGCGTAGATGCAGGTGAAAAGCATGATTAAGAAAATTATTTCCGGTATTTGTGCTATTTTGCTGTGCCTAGCAGGTTGTGTTTATTTTTGGTGGACGCAGAACGAAGCTCGTCTTAAAGATGAGTATGCTGCTTATCGTAAAACTGGTGCGCC
>JAKSOJ010000160.1 GCA_024405645.1 Phascolarctobacterium sp.
ATTTCTTTAGATAGAGACTTTTCATACACCCTCCTTTCCTGAAAATGGTCGTGGCTTAGTGTCACGACCATTTTTATTGCAAATTTTAGAAAAAATATTAAGAAAATCTTCAAAAGTGTTAAAAATGACACATTTTTCATTGACTTTTTATCTTGAAATATTATAAAATGAAATATGAGTTTTTCCTTTTTGACGATAAATAGTTATTGTCATCTTTGTGCAAAAACTTTTACAATGAAATAATTTTAATTTGCGTTTTTTGAGGAGGATTAATTGCAATGAAAGTAGCAATTATTATGGGCTCCAATAGCGATTGGCCCATTCTGGAACCTGCAGAAAAAACATTGAAATCCTTTGGGGTTGAAGTTGAAGTTGTTGTAGCAAGCGCGCATAGAACTCCTGAATTGGTTCACGAATTTGCAGCAGGCGCTCGTGACCGTGGGGTAGAAGTTATTATTGCCGCTGCTGGTGCAGCTGCTCATTTAGGTGGCGTAATCGCAGCATTTACAACTCTTCCTGTAATTGGCGTTCCTATTAATGCAACATCCCTTCAAGGCATGGATGCACTTTTAAGCTTTGTGCAAATGCCTTCTGGCATTCCCGTTGCTACTATGGCAATCAATGGTGCAAAAAATGCAGCACTCTTTGCTGTACAAATTTTGTCCACCAAATATCCTGAGTTAGTTGAAAAAATGGCCGAAGATCGCAAGAAAATGCAAGCCGAAGTTATGGCTAAAGGCGAAAAGTTGGCTAAATTGAGAGCTGAAAGTAATTAATTCCCTTGAATTAAGAAGTGAGTTAGGAGACTGAAGAATGGCTGAAGAAAAGAAATCCATCACTTATGCTGATGCTGGTGTAGATATTGACGCTGGCAACAAAGCTGTTGAACTTATGAAAGACAGCGTTCGCGCATCCTATCGCCCTGAAGTTATTGGCGATTTGGGCGGCTTTGGTGGTCTGTTCGCACTTAACATCGCTAAATACAAGGAACCCATTTTGGTTTCTGGTACTGATGGCGTTGGCACCAAATTAAAATTAGCCTTTATGGCAGATAAACACGATACCATCGGTCAAGATGCAGTAGCAATGTGTGTAAATGATATCTTGGTTCAAGGTGCAGAACCTCTGTTCTTCCTTGATTACATTGCTGTAGATAAAGTTGATTCTCAAAAAGTTGCCAACATCGTTAAAGGTGTTGCCAATGCATGTAAAGAATCTGGCTGTGCACTTATCGGTGGCGAAACCGCTGAAATGGCAGGTTTCTATTCCAAAGGTGAATACGACATCGCAGGCTTCTGCGTTGGTTGTGTAGATAAATCCAAGATGATTACCGGTGAAAAGGTTAAAGCTGGTGACGTTCTTCTTGGTTTGCCTTCTAGCGGTGTTCATTCCAATGGCTTCTCTTTGGTTCGTAAAATTTGTTTCGAACATATGGGCTTTGACATGAATACTGTTATTCCTGAATTTGGCTGCACTCTTGGTGAACAACTCATTATTCCTACTCGTTTGTATCCCAAGACCTGCCTGCCTTTAATTGAAAAATTTGATATCCACGGCATGGTTCATATTACTGGCGGTGGTTTCTATGAAAATATTCCTCGTATTCTTCCGAAAGATTGCGATGCTCTTGTTAATGCTGAAAGCTGGGAAGTTCCCATGGTTTTCAAGAAATTGCAAGAATGGGGCAATGTTGATTGGAAGGAAATGTATCGCACCTTCAACATGGGCGTAGGTATGGTTCTGGTTGTTGATCCTTCCGAAGCTGATGCAGTTCGTGCACATTTAACTGAAGCTGGCGAAACCTTCTTCGAACTTGGCGAAGTAATTCCTGGCGAACAAAAGACTATCATGAAGGGCGGCGTTTTCGGTGCGTAAGATCGGTGTATTAGTCAGCGGTCGTGGCAGTAACCTTCAAGCAATCATGGACCGTATTGCTGACGGATTTTTGCCTCTCGAAATTGCTGTTGTAATTAGTGATAAAGAAGATGCGTTTGCTCTCGAAAGAGCAGGCATGGCTGGTATTAAAAACGTAGTTATTCCTCGCAAGGGTTGTGCTTCCAAAGAAGAATTCGAAGCTAAGATTACCGCTGAACTTCAAGCAGCAGGCTGTGAGCTTGTTGTACTTGCAGGTTTCATGAGAATCTTAAGTGCCGATTTTGTTAACACTTGGGAACATAAAATCATCAATATCCATCCTGCTATTCTTCCTTCTTTCCCTGGTCTCCATGGGCAAAAGCAAGCTTTGGATTATGGCGTGAAGGTTGCAGGCTGTACCGTTCATTTTGTTGATGCAGGAACAGATTCTGGTCCCATCATTTTGCAAAAGGTTGTGCCTGTTATGGATGATGATACTGAAGATTCCTTGTCAGAACGTATCTTGGTACAAGAACATATCGCAATGCCAGAAGCTCTCAAGCTTTGGGCTGAAAACAAGTTAGAAATTGTGGGCCGTAAGGTTCGCATTAAGGCATAAAAGAAAGGTGCTTTCCATGAACGTATTATTAATTGGTAGCGGTGGTCGCGAACATGCATTAGCATGGAAATTAGCGCAAAGCCCCAAAGTAGAAAAGCTTTTGGTGGCTCCTGGTAACCCTGGTATCGGCCTTTTAGACAAATGCGAATGCGTTTCTCTTGACGTTGAAAATCTGGAATTAGTTGCGGATTTTGCTCAAGAAAACAAAATCGATTTGACTGTAGTAGGTCCTGAAGCTCCTTTGGTAGCTGGTCTTGCTGATGTTTTCGAAGCAAGAGGCTTGGCAGTGTTTGGACCCTCCAAGGCTGCGGCTCAACTGGAAGGTTCCAAAGCATTTTCTAAGAACATTATGGCAAAATATAATGTTCCTACTGCTTTCTTCAAAATTTGCGACAATATCGACGATGCTAAAGCGTATGTTGAAGAAAAGGGTGCTCCTATCGTTGTAAAAGCTGATGGCTTGGCAGCAGGTAAGGGCGTAGTTGTCGCTTTCACTAAAGAAGAAGCATTGAATGCTATTGATGAAATGATGGGCGACCATAAATTTGGCGCTGCAGGTGCTTGTGTAGTTCTCGAAGAATTCATGGACGGCGAAGAAGCATCTCTCTTAGCTTTTACCGATGGTAAAGTAATCGTTCCTATGATTGCTTCTCAAGACCATAAGAGAGCATTTGATGGCGACAAAGGTCCTAATACTGGTGGCATGGGTACCTATGCTCCTGCTCCGGTGCTTACTCCTGCACTCAGAGATAAGGCAACTGAAGAAGTTTTGAAACCTATGATTGCTGCGATGCAAGCAGAGGGAACTCCTTACAAAGGTTGCTTATATGCTGGCTTGATGGTTAAAGGTGATAGCGTTAGGGTAGTAGAATTTAACTGTCGTTTTGGCGACCCCGAAACACAAGTAGTTCTCCCACTTTTGGATAGCGATTTAGCAGAAATTATGCTTGCTTGTGCAACTGGTAAATTAGATCAAGTAGAAATTAATTGGTCTGATAAAGCGGCTGTTTGCGTAGTAGTAGCAAGTGGTGGTTATCCAGAAAGCTACGAAAAAGGCAAGGAAATTACTGGCCTTGAAGCTGCTGCTGAAGTAGGCGCTGTAGTATTCCACGCTGGCACTAAATTCTCTGATGGTAAAATCGTTACTTCCGGTGGACGCGTTCTTGGCGTAACTGCTGTTGATGATAATATTAAAGCTGCTCGTGACAAAGCGTA
>JAKSOJ010000161.1 GCA_024405645.1 Phascolarctobacterium sp.
ACAGACAGTTCTGTTCACTGATAAGGAGAAATAAAATGCTAAAAAAGAAAATTTTGGGCGCAGTGCTGGTAGGAATTTTATCCTGCACAGCAGTGGGCTTTGCAGAAGGAACTCTTTGCAATGGCTATCCACATGCCCATCGAAGCCAAATTTATCAATATGAAAATTGCCTGCAGGGTGATGGAGAAATCTATCGCGGAGGAGATAGAAAGCAAATGGAAGTGAAAAATACTTTGGAAACAAAGGGCGAAATCGTCGCCATTGGTGAAGATGGCCTTGTAACCGTTAAGGGCGAAGGCGATTACGAAATTATTTCCTTGCGTATCGCTAAAGCAAGCAAAAGAGTTGACAATTGTGGTGGCGGCAAAGCAACGCAAATTTACGACACCAACGGCAAAAAGCTTTCTGCCAAAAAATTAAAGGTTGGCATGAAGGTGGATTGCTACTACGAAGCAAGAGTAACTCGTAGCTATCCTGGACAAGCAAATGCCAAGGCAATCATTGTTAAAAATGAGGAAAGCGAATACAGAACAACTCTCCTCAAGGTTAGCAAGGTTGAGCAATTTGCTGACAAAAATTACGTAACCATCGAAGCATCTAATAATGAATTAATTGCTTCTATTGATAAAAAGGCGTACAAAGATTATAATCAAATAGTGGAAGATGACGAAGTACTGGTTTGGTACGGAATCATGACCATGAGCCTGCCTCCGAGAACTGGAGCAGCAAAAGCAATTGTGCTTTAATAAAATTTAAAATATAAGGGAGAAGAACTATGAAAATTTTTATGGATACCGCAAATGTTGAAGAAATCGCTCGTTTTGTTGATTGGGGCGTAGTTTATGGTGTTACCACTAACCCTAGCTTAATCGCAAAAACCGGTCGCACTCAAGCAGAAGTTATTCCTGAAATCGCTGCTTTGGTTGAAGGCCCTGTAAGTGCAGAAGTTATTTCTACCGATTGCGAAAACATGGTTAAAGAAGCTCACGAATTAGTTAAAATTGCTAGCAATATCGTTGTTAAGATTCCTTGCATCGCAGAAGGCTTAAAGGCTGTTAAAATTCTTGCTGCTGAAGGCATCAAAACCAACGTAACCCTCGTATTCAGCATGAGCCAAGCTCTCCTGGCTGCACGTGCAGGTGCTACCTATGTTAGCCCCTTTATTGGTCGTTTGGACGACATTGGCGAAGATGGCTGCCAATTGGTTAAAAACATCGTTAACGCTTTCGAACTCTATGGCATCGAAACCGAAGTTATCGCTGCTTCCGTTCGTAACCTGGAACATGTAGATAAAGTTATGCTTACTGGCTGCAGCATTGCAACCATTCCTACCAAGGTTCTCGAATCCATGATTCTTCATCCGCTGACCGACAAAGGCTTAGCAACCTTCTTGGCTGACTTTGAAAAGAGCAAAAAATAATGGCATTTTTCTCTCGTTGTAAATCAGCATTAAAGAAAACTTGTGGAGTAGGGCTTGCCTTGGCCGGATTGTCCAATGTGGCAATGGCTCAGGAGAGAATTGTTATACCTGAGGATTTTGCTGATTACAAAGAAGTGAAGTATGAGTTTAAGGCTAGCGGGCCTACGCTCATCTTTTCGGACAGTCCTGAATTTGTCTATCAAGATGGTGTTCTGTACAGGGACAATGTGGAGGGCAAGCTGCGCATTTTTTTCCATCATCTGAACGCAGTGGAAGGCACTACAAAGAGGCTGGCTGTTCTGTTAAAGAACAAGGATAGTCTGCGTCCGGTTAATTACAAAATCACTAAGCAAGGCATGAGTGGCAAGACTAATGACTGGCTTTTAGATGGCAAGGTAGCAGAGGAAAACTATTTTACCAAGCATCAAAAGGTTCATGAGGGCAAAATTGGCTTTGGTAAGACAGTGGAGATTATTTCCGGCAAGGGAACTTTGCTGAAATTGAACCAGCTTTGGACTGGTATTATGGATTTTGAATTGGATCGCAAGGCCGAAATTTCGGTGCTCATGTGTGATGCGCGTTCTGATGTGGAATTATTCAATGATAATGCTAAAATTCTTCCCATGGATGAACATCCACTAAGAGGAACCTTTGCTAATGCTGATTGGACCTATTCCATAAAGGACGAAATTAAGGGCAAGAATACCTATATGCTCAAACTTGGTAGCGCCGAAAACCTTGAAGGCTATATCAAGGGTGAGGATAAGACTACGGGCCTGCCAGCAGAAGATTATGGCAATTACGGCGTTGTATATGAGATGGACTTCACCGTTGGTGGAGAAAAGTCGTTGAATTTTGTAATGAATCCTATAGGTGGACCATTTAATGGGTGGGGAATTTTAGAGTTTGATGGCAAGCAAAAATTCATTGGTATGCCCGAACATGATGTGTCTACGGATAATAATGTGGAAGATGCACGCATTCTTGCCAAATTAAAGCCAGGAAAATACAAATTTATTTGGTCCCCGGCTGGTACAGCTAGCCTGCCTTTAAGATTTTTCTGGATGCCAGAAGAGAAGTCTATAAAAAAGGAATATACCAAGAAATATTTCAAAAGTTATAAGAGAACCTATTATTGATAATTATTCTCAAATAGAATAAAAAGAGCAGACCTTTGTGGCTGCTCTTTTATTTTTTTGACTATTGTGGCAAATTATAGCAGATTAACTTGACATTATAACTGTATGTAGTATAATTCTAATTAAGAATTGTTTTTGTTAAATTATTTGTTCATATATTTTTATTATTTTTATTGGAGAAGGAAACAAAATGGCTAAAAGAAACACTATTCAAAGACAATTAGTTATCGCAGCCGTAAGATTCTTAGCAAATCACCCTACTGCTGAAGAAGTTTACGACCGCATTATTCAAGAGTATCCCGATATTAGTAAGGGCACTGTTTATCGCAATCTTAATTCTTTGGTAGAAAGTGGCTTGCTGGGCAAAATTTCTGTTCCTAGCGGTGCAGATCGTTTTGACCATATCCTTGCAAGACACTATCATATCAAATGCACCCGTTGTGGCACCTTCGTTAATGTTGAAAACTTCGAGTACATCCCTGACCTCGAAGAAAAGGTTGCAGCATTAACTGGCTACAAGATGGACCATCATGATATCGTATTCAGTGGTGTATGCCCTGAATGTCAAAAGGTTGCTGTTGAACATAACGGTGAACTTTTGGGTAACGATATGAACTAATTGTTCCACTCATTTTATTTGTTTTATTAGACTCAGGAGGAAATCATGGAATTAAAAGGTAGCAAAACTGAACAAAACTTAATGACTGCATTTGCAGGCGAATCTCAAGCACGCAACAAATACACCTACTATGCATCTGTTGCAAAAAAAGCTGGTTACGAACAAATCAAAGAAGTATTTGAAGAAACCGCTGGCAACGAAAAAGAACATGCTAAAATTTGGTTCAAACAACTTCATGGTGGCGCTATGCCTAGCATCGAAGAAGCTCTTGCTGATGCAGCTGCTGGCGAAAACTATGAATGGACAGAAATGTATGCTGAATTTGCTAAAACCGCTAAAGAAGAAGGCTTCACCAAAATTGCATTCCTCTTCGAAGCAGTTGGCAAAATCGAAAAAGAACATGAAGAACGCTATCGTGCTCTCTTAGCTAATATTCAAAACGAAAAAGCTTTCAAACGCGAAGAAGAACAAACCTGGATTTGCCGTAACTGCGGTCATATTTATGTAGG
>JAKSOJ010000162.1 GCA_024405645.1 Phascolarctobacterium sp.
TTTTTATATTCTTACAGTTTATGTTAATCTTTATGAATTTTAGTAAAAAGGTTGACACAAGTAGTGTATGCTTGTATAATATCATCAATTGAATAAGACCCAGTAAAGACTTTGAAGGGAAAGAAGGCATCTGTGAAGTTTTTAGAGAGCTGACGTGTGGTGTGAGTCAGTAGCGGATGGAATGCTAAGCTCGTCTCTGAGTCGCCACCCTGATATGTAGGGGTGGACGTGATAGTCACGTTACAGACGAAGGCCTTGTTGGAGGCTAAAGAGGATGTGTACGAAGTGTACATGTCGAAATAGGGTGGTACCGCGTGGAATATTCTTCGCCCCTAACAACTTTGTTACGGGGCGATTTTCTATTTTAAAAAATTAGCTCTGAACATTTACCTTACTATACTTGGAGGAAAAAATAATGCAAGCACAAAAAAAGTATATTAAATTTGAACAAATTAATCTGCCTAATCGTCAATGGCCGACCAAGGTCATCGACAAGGCTCCTGTTTGGTGCTCCGTTGACCTGCGTGACGGCAACCAAGCACTTGTAACCCCTATGGGTATCGACGAAAAGGTTCGCTTCTTCCATACCCTGGTTGACTGTGGTTTCAAAGAAATCGAAGTTGGCTTCCCTTCCGCATCCGAAACTGAATACGCAATTCTGCGTACCTTAATCGAAGAAAATCACGTTCCTGACGATGTTTGGATTCAAGTATTGGTTCAAGCTCGTGAAGAATTGATTCGCAAAACCTTCGAAGCAGTTCGTGGCGCTAAAAACGTTATCGTTCACTTCTACAACTCCACCTCCACTCTGCAAAGAAAAATCGTTTTCCAAAAGGATATGGAAGGCATTACCAAAATTGCAGTTGACGGAGCTAGACTTATCAAAGAATTGACCGAAAAAGAAGTTGCTCGTTCTGGCATGAACATTCGCTATGAATATTCTCCCGAAAGCTTCACTGGTACTGAAATCGACTATTCCATCGAAATTTGCGAAGCAGTTATGAAGGAAATGGGCGCAACCAAAGAGAACCCCATCATCCTCAACCTGCCTTCTACCGTAGAAATGTGCACTGCTAATACCTACGCAGACCAAATCGAATATTTCTGCACTCATATGAAAAACCGCGAAGCAGCAATCATCTCCCTGCATCCCCACAATGACCGTGGCACTGGCGTAGCTTGTGCAGAGCTTGGTCTTATGGCAGGCGCTGAACGTATCGAAGGCACTCTCTTCGGCAATGGCGAAAGAACCGGTAACCTGGATATCGTAACTGTTGCTCTCAATATGTTCACCCAAAACGTAGATCCCAAACTGGAATTCTCCAACATCATGGAAATCCGTCAAGTTTACGAAGATGTTACCAAGATGACCGTACCTCCTCGTCAACCCTATGCTGGCGAACTTGCATTTACCGCTTTCAGTGGTTCCCACCAAGACGCAATTCGCAAAGGCTACGAATACATGAAGACCAGCGGTACCGAATATTGGGAGGTTCCTTACCTGCCCATCAACCCCGCGGATCTGAACCGTCAATACGAACCCGTTATTCGTATTAACTCTCAATCCGGTAAAGGCGGCGCTGTTTATGTACTTGAAGCAGCTTGTGGCTATCGCCTGCCAAAATCCATGCATCCTGATTTCGGTAATGTAATCAAGGCTGCGGCAGATGCTTACGGCGACGAGCTTACCAGCGACCAAATCGTAGAAATCTTCCATAAGGAATACATTGATTATGTTGGCAAGTATAACCTCAAGAGACATCGTTTCTTCGAACTTAACGAGGCAGATGGTACTATCCAAAGCCGTTTCGAAGGCGCAATCCTTGTAGATGGAGATGAAAGATATATTGCCGGCAATGGTAATGGTCCTATAGACTCCTTCTTCCAAGCATTGGATGGCATTGGCGTACATGGTTACAGCTTCATTAACTACCATGAACATGCTGTTTCCGAAGGTTCCGACTCCAAGGGTATTTGCTACATCGAACTGGCAAATGCCGAAGGCAAGCATGTATTCGGCGTAGGCATTCACAACAATATCAACGTGGCTGCACTGTTGGGTATTATCAACGCAATTAACCGCGCTGAACGTGTAGAAGAATAAGAAATAACGGTTCCGTACTTAGTGCGGAGCCGTTTTAATTTTCTGCTAATTATGATATAATGATTAGGTTAGATTATGGACGTGAGGTACGTTAAATGAGTAAAAAATTCAATAAATACAAGGACGCTCCTAAAAAAACCTATGAGCTCCAAGACCGTAGTGGTTTAGACGAATATTTAGGTCTCGGCAGACCTTTGGATGTAGTTGATGATTTGTCCCAAAGAACAGCGGTTGCTCTCGCAATCCTGTGCCTGGTGGGCGGCATTATTTGGAAAATGGTTAGCGGCTTAAGCTTTACCGACGCTGGCATGTTTGCCGTTGGCATGGCAATGAGCGTAATCTTCAGCTTTATGATTGGTCAAGAGCTGGATCCTGATCGTAAGTTGGGCGGCCTTATCGGCGGCGTGCTTTCCGCCATTGGCTTTGCTTTCTTTGGCACTGGCGATTGGGTTGTAACCCTGTGGCTACTTTGGATTTTGCGCATGTTCACTCGTACCAGTGGTGACCGCCATCAAATTGGCGACAATGCAGTTATCCTCGTCTGCGCAGCTTATCTTGGCTGGGAAGGCTACTTCCTCTATCCCATGCTCACCGCTGCGGCTTATGTTATGGAAAGCCAAATCGCTTATGGTTACTTCCGTAGCCTTTATTTGGCAGGCATTGCCTTCGTTTCCCTGGTTTTTGCGAAATTCAACATTCATGACAATGCTTTGAATGCTAACTACTTATACTTCCTGATGGTTGTTATCTTCATCTTCCTGCCAGAAATTCGCCTGGCTCGTTACACCAAAGCAATTGGTGACAAGAGCTTCCAACCCATCTCCGGTAGCCGTGTTCAAGTTGCTTGTGGTTTCTTCCTTATGTGCCTCGTATCCTTGGCGCTTATGCATGGCAACAACGCCGTTATGGCTTTGATACCGGGAATCATGGCAGCAATTGGTTGCGGTGCAAACCTCTTTAGAGCACTGGTTATGAAGGAAGTTAAGGTTAAATAAGTTTATAATTACATTAATATAAAGGAGATATTATCATGGCTGAAAACAGAAAAATTAAATTCACCACTAATATGGGTACCTTCGTAGCAGAAATGTTCGAAGACAAAGCTCCCAAAACTACTAAAAACTTCATCGATTTGACCGAAAAAGGTTTCTATAACGGTCTCATTTTCCATCGCGTAATCGCTGACTTCATGATTCAAGGCGGTTGCCCCCAAGGTATTGGCATTGGCGGCCCTGGCTACACCATCGACGACGAATTTGGCCCTGGCCTGAAGCATGACGATGAAGGCATTCTGTCCATGGCAAATGCTGGTCCTAACACTGGCGGTAGCCAATTCTTCATCACCTTGGTTCCGTGCCCCTGGCTGAATGGCCATCACGCAATCTTCGGTAAGGTTGTTGAAGGTATCGAAGTTGTACGTAAAATTGGCATTACTCCGACTGATTTCCGTGATCGTCCTAAAAAAACTGTCATCATGGAAAAAGTCGAAGTCCTCTAATAAAACGCGAGATATTTGGTTTATACTGCGTTGTAATCAAAAAATGGCATGAGTCTGTACGTTTTAGTACTATCCTCAT
>JAKSOJ010000163.1 GCA_024405645.1 Phascolarctobacterium sp.
ATTTTAAAGGGTGAGCAGCTTGACCATGATGCCATAAAAGGCGCTATGGCTATTTGCAATAGTTACCTTGTACTCCTAGACCGCTATCCTGTTAATGTTATAGAAGAAAATTTCAACATTGGTAATTTTAGCACCTACGAGTTATTGCACAACCTGCTTAGACAAGCTAAAGCTTTTGCAGATAATCCTGCCGACGTACTTGATGTGGTTGGCCTTCGCATTGGACTCGAAGCACTACTGCAGGACGATGCAACCTATACTTTGGGACAAAACAACACACATCTTTTGATTGCAGAATGCGAAAGCTTTATCTTCTCTCGTGATTGGACTGAAGAGGTAAAGGCTAAGCTCATTGTAGATGGTCAAGTTGATTACGATATTGCGGATTTTGCTTATGAATTAGAGATTGACATTTGGGATGAGCTTTTTAATTTCTGGTGTCATAACCCCAACGAAACTAAACTGTTTGCCTATCTCTTAAGCTACGAAGGACAGGACCGTAGCGACTTGGTTATGCACAGCATTTGTGCTAATCTGCGTATGTTCCAAGAATCATCTGACGCTCTGCTCGTCCCCTTGAACTACCTAAAAAACCACACTGGCGAAGGCGAAAGCATCATTATCAGTGGTCTCACTGGTATGTATGATTGGCCTAGAGGCGTAGCAACTGCAACTCTAGAAGCCTGGGATAGGAGCGATATTACCCCAGCAATTCGCGAAGCTCTTATGAAAGCTCTCGCCCTTAGTAACAACCCAGTAGTAACAGCCCGCATCGAAGCTCTTCTTAAAGGAGAAGAATTTACAATGCCCGGTGCAGAAGATATGTCATAATAAATCCCTTCTAGACTATTACAGATCTAGAAGGGATATTTTTTAAATTTTTTGAAAACTTTTTTGGTATAATATAACCCGATGTGGTCCATATTATATATAACAGCGGAGGGAAAAATGAAATTTTTCAGATTATTATTTTTGACAATTGTTATGGTCGTAATGACAAGTATCTGTTTTGCTAAGCCACAAGAAGAAAACACCAAAATTAAAGTTGCAGCTGTGCAAATGACTTGTGAGCTACGCGATGTTGATGCAAATCTTGCCAAAGCTGAAAAATTGTTACTTGAGGCTGTTGGCAAAGGTGCTAAATGGGTAATTTTCCCAGAACTTTTCAATACTGGCTATTGGATTCCTAAAGAAGATGCACAATTTGCCGAAGATATTCCATCTGGTCGTACTACCCAATGGATGATTGCTCAAGCTAAAAAGCATAACATTCTTGTAAGTGGTTGCATTATCGCCAACACTGCTAACAAAGGCGTTGTTACAGACACCGTTTTAACCGTTAACTCTAAAGGTCTTTTAGGCAAATATGACAAAGTACATCTTTGGGATAGCGAACAATTGCGTTTCCAAAAAGGTTCTACAGTTCCTGCGCCTATTGAGTATGATGGTTTGAAAATTGGTCAACAAATTTGTTACGAAATTGGTTTCCCTGACATTTCTCGTTTGTTAGTATTAAAGGGTGCTAATGTAATTATTTATCCTGCAGCTTTTGGTAAAGCTCGTTATTATGTATGGGATATTCAATCCAAAGCAAGAGCATTAGAAAACGGCATTTATGTTATTGCTGTTAACCGTGCTGGTGTAGATGACAACACAGTATTCTTTGGCGGCCGTTCTCGCATCGTTGCTCCCAATGGTGATGTAATCTGTGAAGCAAGTCTTGATGGCGATGAAGTGCTGATTGCAGAAATCGACCTCAATAAATGCGTAGAAGCACGCAGAACTGTTCCCTACCTGCGCGACCTGAGCAAAAATTTGGTTAAATCCGAATGGGAAAAGATGAATTGATTAATTGCATATAAATAGAAAAGACCTGACTTGGTATATTTTCCAAGCCAGGTCATTTTTTATAGGATTATTGCAGGTTCTTGTTATTCAGCAATTATTTTGTTCATTAATCTAAAGAGCACCTTGATTGCGCCTTCTAAAGCAGCAAGGTCGTAATGCATCTCTGGATCATGCAAACCAGGCTCCAAATCACAGCCAATGCCTAGGCTTGCAGTTTTCAAATGGGGACGCTCTTGTTTAAAGAAATTAAAATCTTCACCAACAGTTATAGAATGAGCAGCTAAGAGTGCATCCATCCCCAGTTCTTCCACAATAGCATCTTGAGTCAACTTGAGCAAGGACGGATCTGCCTCTGCAGCCGGACAGGTACCAACTATATGGCATTCAGCTTCCGTGCCATAAGCCTTGGCAATATTTATCACAGTATCATGTACGCGTTCGCGCAGATCTAGCATCTCTTTGTTAGAGGTAGTGCGCAAATCAAAGCCAATGTTTACCTTATCGCAGATAGCATTAAGAGAACCACTGCCACCTAAAAAGCGAGTAGTCTTAACATTGCCACACAGAAGCGGATTGGTATGCAAGGCGTTAATAGCTGCAACTACTGCGGCTCCAATATCAATGGCATTAATACCAAGATGGGGTTGAGAGCCATGAGCAGCCAAGCCCTTAATCTCGCCTTCCATTAATGTGCAGGCAGTCCAATTCAGTTGAGGAATAATCTGACCGGACTTTGCCATATCCTTAGGCATCAGATGGTAGCCAATAACAGAATCAACGTCATCCAAAGCACCATCATCTAGCATGGCTAAAGCACCCTTGCCAATTTCTTCCGCTGGTTGAAAGAGCATTTTTACTCTGCCACAGGGTACTCCTTGCTCTGCAAACATTTTTGCCACACCCAAAGCAATAGTCATATGGCCATCGTGCCCACAAGCATGAATGCGCTTCAAGCTACCGTCTGTTTGTTTAAAAGTAAGGCAATCCATATCAGAACGCAAAGCAACCGTGGGACCGGGCTTACCACTATCTAGTACGCCAACAACACCTGTTTTCCCAACTTCTGTTTGCACTGCATAGCCAAACTCGCGCAGACGCTCTGCCACAAAAGCACTAGTATTAACTTCTTCAAATGCAGGCTCAGCCAAATCATGCAGTTTCGGCCAAATCTCATTAATAAACTCTTGCATCTGCTAACCTCCGTAAAAAAGGCAGCCTACAACCGCAGACTGCCTTTCATCAAACAAAATTATTTCTTGTTTTCATCCCAGCCAACATAAAGGGAACCAGGGAAGGTTTTGCGCATGAATTCTGCATTTTCTTTGGATTGATATGCTTCTTGGAATACTTTCAGACGAGGATCGCTCATAGTCTTTTCTTGAACAGCAACGATATTTACATATTGAGAATCGTTAGTTTCTTTAATGATAGGATCTTTAGCGGGATTCAGGCCAGCGTTCAGAGCATAGGTAGTGTTGATTGCTGCGCATGTCAGATCGTCCAAGCTACGGGGAATTGCAGCTGCTTCCAATTCAACGATTTGGAATTTATGCGGATTTTCGGTGATATCATGAACGGTAGTGGTGATATCTTTAGGATTTTTAACTTTGATGAGACTAGCTGCAGCCAGAACCAAAAGGCTACGACCACCATTGGTAGGATCGTTAGGAATACCAATTTTAGCGCCATCAGGAATAGCATCGCCAGGTTTTAATTTTTTGGAGTAGATATTGATGGGGAACAAAGCAGTGTTGAAAGCTTTTACCAATTTGAAGGAAGGCTCTTTCTTAATGGTAGCTTTCAGGA
>JAKSOJ010000164.1 GCA_024405645.1 Phascolarctobacterium sp.
TAAAATTTGACAGAAATATGATAAAATAATTAGTACTCAAAATGGGTGACTATGTGTAATTTTGATATTTGGAGGAAAAAACTTTGACTGAAATATATCGTGAAGAATCAAGTACTAATACTACAAGAAAGGTCTTTGCAGTGATTGCACTTCTTATGATTGCATCTCTCTATTTCAACGAATATACTCGTTTTACCAAGAGCGGCAATTTTGATCCCTTGGGATGGGGCATGGATACAGTCCTTCTGGGGCTGTGGTTCTGGCGTATAGGTTTCTCCTATGAACTCATTCTTTTCAAAGAAAAGAAAATGCAAGTGCAAAGAAAACTTTTTGGCATTGGTTTTGGAACTAAAGAATATGATTTAACTACTACCGAAACCTTTTCTAACAAGTATGAGAAGAAATTCTTCAACAAAACTGGCATTAAGCAGTATGATCATCTTTATAGTTCTTTAGATGAAAACACTCAACATCTTTTGGTTTATACTGTTGGCGAGAAGAAAAAATTATGTGGTGTGCTTTTTAAATCTTCTGACAAGTTTGTTCATCAATTGCGCAAACTTTTGCCAGCTCAACACTTAGAACTTTAATTGTAATTTCGAAAGAGAGGTTATCTATAAATGGAAGCAGCATTTGCAGCTTTTGAGGCTGCTGAACCTATGGCAATCACTGGCCGTATTTTCCAATCACTTGGATTTGCAATGGTTGTGATGTTTATTGCCGCAAGACTTATGGGTCACGAAAGAAAAACTAAATGGTTTAAAAGACGTGAAAAATACTCCTTCTTTAATCGTCGTGGTATTATCGGCGAGGACGTGAACTTCGGTTATCCCCGTACCATCGAAGGTTGCGTAATTTTTGTAATTATCAATGCGCTCGTATTTGGCTTTGCATTCTGGAATGTAATCATGAGAGGCTATTAAGAGAGGGAATCATGGCAGAAATAAGAGGAATTATAACTTTTGCAAAAGGCGAGAGAGCAAAAATAAAAGTTCTCAAGGCTGATAGCGAATTACAAAATTTACCCAATTATCTTGATTGCTGGAACCCTATCGGTGCCAAAGAGGGTGATCGCGTTGGCGCGGAATATCGCGACTTTGACGAAAAGAAAGCAAAAATGATTTACTATGGCATGCCTGTTGCCGGTGTTTTGGCTGGGTTTGCTTTTGGTAGATCTTTGGCAACCTTTTTTCATGACGACCCATTTTGGTATATTGCTTGCGGCATAGTGCTTTGGGAAATCGTAACTATTTCTTATGCGCAAATGTTTAAGCGTGACGCTATGCGTAGTGGTGCTCAACCTGTAATCTACGAAGTTCAATACGAAGAAGTTGTTATTGACTGGGGCAAAAAATAAGGAGCAGGTATGCAAGTTGTTTTAGCATCTGCATCGCCAAGACGTTTTGAACTCTTAAAACAAATTGGCATCGACCCCATTGTTAAACCATCTAGTTTTGCTGAAGCTAGTGGTGAAAGCAAGGATGCCAAAGAGATAGTTCGCTTGAATGCTCTTGGTAAATGCTTGGATATTGCCAAAAATTTAAAAACAGATTTACCCGTTATTGGTGCTGATACCATAGTCGTAACTGGTGGAGCAATTCTTGGAAAGCCCAAGAATGAACAAGATGCAATGAATATGCTAGCAGATTTAAGCGGCAGAGCTCATCAAGTTATGACGGGGGTTGCGGTGTCTTTTAAAGGGCAAGTAGTTAGCGAAGTTTGCATAACAGATGTTGTTTTTCGCGAGCTGACTAATGAAGAAATTGCCTCCTATGTTGCTACCGGGGAGCCTCTGGACAAAGCAGGAGCCTATGGTATTCAAGGTAAGGGAGCAATTCTCGTTGAAAAAATAGATGGTGACTACAATAATGTTGTTGGGTTGCCTTTAACCAAAGTTTATTCCATTTTGAAGAACTTGGGAGCAGTATAATTTGCTTTATGAAACTCATAGGGACGATGAACAGTTAGTCGTTCCCGTAAATAATTTAAAGAATTTGCCTTTGGAAGATCGTCCTCGCGAGAAAATGGCGAGGTTTGGAGCTAGTGCGCTAAGTGACGCCGAATTAATGGCAGTGCTTTTACGTACTGGGACTAAAGAGCAAAGTGTGTTGAGCCTTAGCCAGGATTTGACAAAAAATGGCAAGCTTTACAAGGAACTAGCTGGTGTTACTCAGTTAGAAGAGCTCACTCAGTTCAAAGGGCTTGGTCAAGCGAAAGCAGCAACTGTTTTAGCTGCCCTTGAATTAGGAAGACGCATTGCTACGGCAGGAACATTGGAGAAACTCAAATTGAATTCTCCTAAAGCTTGTGCTCAATACTTAATGAATAGGCTTAGATATGCAAAAAAAGAAATGTTCTGTGTTATCTTGTTGGATGGCAAGAATATGTTTCTTGATTTTAAAGTTATTAGCGAAGGCGTTTTGAACCAAGTGACTGTTCACCCTCGCGAAGTTTTTGCTCCTGCTATTTTGGGACATGCTTCTAAAATAGTTGTAGCACATAATCATCCTAGTGGAGACCCAAAACCAAGCAACGAGGATAATGCTTTAACAAAAACGCTTTTCCTTGCTGGCAAGACTTTGGGTATTGATTTAGCAGATCACATCGTAATTGGTGATGGAATATATTATAGTTATCAAGAGCAAGGCTTTTTTAGAAGCTAGTTGATATAGGGGGTAAAGGAATGAATTTCAGACTACCTAATTTTAGTTTTTTCAATAATATGTCTCAAGACATGGGCATTGACTTAGGAACTGCGAATACCTTGGTTCATTGCAAGAACAAAGGCATTATTATCAGAGAGCCTTCTGTAGTTGCAGTTGATAGAGATACAAATGAAGTGCTGGCAATCGGCGCTGAAGCAAAACGCATGATTGGTCGTACTCCTGGTAATATTATTGCTATTCGTCCTATGAAGGACGGCGTTATTGCGGATTATGATATCACTCAAAGCATGCTCAAATATTTCATTAAGCAAGCTATGGGTAATCATACCTTTGTACGTCCTCGCATTCTCGTTGGTGTGCCTTCCGGAGTTACCGAAGTAGAAAAGCGTGCGGTAATCGATGCAACTCTTGAAGCGGGTGCTCGTGAAGCATACTTAATCGAAGAGCCTATGGCAGCTGCAATTGGTGCAGGTCTTCCTGTACAAGAAGCAACTGGTTCCATGGTTGTAGATATTGGTGGCGGTACCTGTGAGGTTGCTGTTATTTCCTTGGGCGGTATCGTTATTGCAAAATCCGTTCGTTGTGGTGGTGACGCCATTGATGCAGCAATTGTTCGTTATGTTAAGAAAACCTTCAATCTGCTTATTGGTGATCGTACTGCCGAAAATATTAAGATTCAAATTGGCAATGCTATGAAAATTGATAATCCGGACGAAATGGAAATTCGCGGTCGTGGTTTAGTTTCTGGCTTGCCTGAAAATATTGTTATTAATTCTAACCATGTATGTGAAGCTGTTGAAGAACCTGTTTCTATGATTCTGGATGCTATTGTTTATACTTTGGAAAGAACTGCTCCTGAATTGTCCGCAGACATTATGGACCGTGGCATTGTTATGACTGGTGGTTCCTCCATGCTTCGTAATTTGGA
>JAKSOJ010000165.1 GCA_024405645.1 Phascolarctobacterium sp.
ATCATCGGACATAAAAGTACCTTTTTCAAATGGTTTTTGCATTTTTATTCTCCCTAACAATTTATAATCTATCAAGCTTAGCTTGATTTCTTCATTCCGAATTACGCATTATTAATTCCTAATTAAACGTTAAATATCATCCTAAATCTGTCGCCAAATTGCAAATTCAAAAGCTCTTCTGTTTGCTTTTGTTCCGGGTCTTCGGCAAGAAGTTCCTGCGCCATCACCCTAGCTTTAACAACAGTCTCTGTATCCCTAATGATATCTGCAACCTTAAGATCCGGCAAGCCATGTTGACGCAGACCAAAGAGCTGTCCAGACCCTCTCAGGCGTAAATCCTCTTCAGCTAAATAGAAGCCATCTTCACTGTCGTGAAGAACTTGAAGTCGCGCCAAGCTCTCAGGAGCATCAGTGCCAGCCATAAGTACGCAATAAGACTGCAAATCACCACGCCCAACGCGTCCGCGCAATTGATGAAGCTGCGCTAAGCCAAAGCGTTCGGCGTTTTCGATTACCATCAAGGTAGCGTTTGGCACATTCACGCCTACCTCGATAACAGTTGTGCTAACGAGCACCTTTATTTCCCCACTTGCAAAAGCGGACATAATTGCTTCTTTTTCAGCACCCTTCATGCGTCCATGCAAAAGCGCTACAGGAATATTTTTCAAATAAGTTGCCTTGAGCTCTTCGTAAACATTTTCCGCGCTACGCGCCTCAAGGTTATCACTCTGTTCAATAAGAGGACAAACCACATAGGCCTGACGCCCCTGTGCAACCTGACGCACAAGTCCTGCATAAACATCCTTCCTGCGTTCTTCCGTGTAGCAAAGAGTTTGCACGGATTTTCGTCCAGGAGGACGCCCCTTCATCAAAGAAACATCCAAATCCCCGTAAACCGTCAAAGCCAATGTACGCGGAATGGGAGTTGCCGTCATAATCAGATTATCTGGCGTATTCTCGGATTTATTCATAAGCTTAGCTCTTTGTTCTACGCCAAAGCGATGCTGCTCGTCCGTAACTACCAAAGAAAGCTTGGCAAATTTAACATTATCCTCTAAAAGAGCATGAGTGCCGATAACGACATCAACCAAGCCAAGTTCCATATTTTCCAAAAGCTTCCTCTTGGCCTTAGCTCGCATACCACCAACCAAAAGTCCGATGCGAATGCCAAAGGGCTCCAAATATTGCACCAGGGTCTCGTAATGCTGTGCAGCAAGAATTTCCGTGGGCGCCATAATACAGCTTTGGTATCCATTCTCCACAGCCTTAGCCAAAGCCAACGCAGAAATAACAGTCTTACCACTGCCTACATCACCCTGCAAAATACGATGCATGGGCTTCACATCCTGCATATCCAGAGAAATTTCCTGGAACGCTTTCTTTTGCTGAGGAGTGAGTTCAAAGGGCAATGCTTTAATAATTTTCTTTAAAAGCTCACCATCCACTCCATGCTTGATACCGCTTCTAGCATCTTGGTGAAGTCTGCGATAGTACAAAAGCCCCCACTGCAGCATGAACAGCTCTTCAAAAATAAAACGCTTACGAGCTTTGCGCAAATTTTCCCAACTAGATGGAAAATGAATATCCTTGAGAGCGGACAAACGATCTGGCAAACTCATATTGCGTACAATCTTTGCAGGCAAGCTTTCGGGCAGTTCCTTTTCCGCCATCTCTAAAGCAGTTTTAATCCATTTGCGCAAATTGTTTTGAGTCAAGGCTCCACTTAAGGGATAAGTTGGAATGATTCCCAAACCACCCTCGCCTCCATCATCCGGCAAAGGCTGTATGAAAGCATCGGTAATTGTACAGGTAGTACGACCTGGCTTTACCTTACCGGTAATCAACACCGTAGAACCAGGGAAGAGCTTCTTAGCCTTGTAACGAGAAGCGCCAAACATAAAGAGTGTTGCGTAACCAGTCTCGTCACGAACAGTAACATTTGTATAATTACGAACCTTGGGACTATAGGCTTCCTTTACAGAATAAATTTCAGCTTTGAAAATCTGACTAGAGCCATCAGTCGCAAGCTCGCGAATCTTTTTTAATTGTGAATAATCCAGATAAGCTTCTTGGCGAGGAAAATACTCCAGCAAATCACCAATCGTTCTCACATCTACGGCAAGAAGATCTGCTGCTTTCTTGGGTCCAACGCCTTTAAGCTTTGTGACAGGTTCTTTCCACCACATAATTTTTTCATCCAATCTAAAATATGCTTGCTTTTATTGTTCTATTATGGTAAAATACCTTTGTTAAATTTCGAATACACGCAAATATACAAATATTTTCGAGGAGGTGGAAATATGGCACACATTTGCGAAATCTGCGGCAAAGGTACTCGTTCCGGTTGCAACGTATCCCACTCCAACCGTCACACCAAACGCGCTTGGCTCCCCAACATTCAATCTGTAAGAGCTGTTGTTGATGGCCAAACTAAACGCGTTAACGTTTGCACTCGTTGCATGCGTTCTGGCAATGTAGTACGCGCTTAATCTAAACGCAATCTAGCAATCAAACCAAGCAATATGCTTGGTTTTTTTGTTTTCCGTGATTATGAAAATTTAGCCTGCGACATAACATCGCAGGCCATTTGTTTTTTATTTAACGATTAATTGGGAAACCACATTCCGGGCAGAATTTTACAAGAGAAGAAATCTTTGCGGAGCAGCTAGGACAGATGATGAACGCACGATATTCCTTGAGTTTCTTTTCGAAGTGCTCATAAAACTCTTCAACCTCGCCACTTTCAACCTTCCAGCTATAGATTTCCAATCTTTCTTTTGTGGAGTCCATAATAACTTGCACGCTAGTTTCATCCAAAGGTTGAATGCAAACCTGCATTACTTTTTTCTTGCTATGAAATTTAACAATGTAGCTAGTTTCATCTACAGAGTCAATAGTAACTCCCATTTCATTAATGCTTAAAAGTGCCATTCTCCAGGCAAGATCAACATCCAAATCATAAATACGATTGTCAAAGCAACCACCTGCACCATTTATTCTCATAGTATCCTCCAAACAAAGAGTAGTATTTATTTTACGCAAAACAGAAAATTATCAGTTAATATTATAATTATAGCACAATTTGAAGAACTTGTTGTAAAATTTATTTATTAATACTTTCTTGACACCAACCCGCCATAATAGTAAATTATTATTAAGAATGGTAATGTTTTATTCTTCTTACCATTGTTTTCTTTATTTTTTCTTATCTTTTATCAAGGAGGTTTTACAATGAAAAAATTATTAGCTCTTACCAGTGCTCTTAGCATGCTTGTATTTGCAGGCGTTTCCTTCGCAGCTGAACCCCAACAAGCTCCTGCTGCTCCTGCTAAAAAGGTTGTCAAAGTTAACCACGCTACCTATAAAGCGTCTGTTGCTACTGCAAGAACAGAGGTTCCTGAACAAGCTGTACTTTACGGCTTTGAAACCGAAAAAAATATCGACACCTTAAAATTCAGAGACAACGATGCTTACATTGAATATAAAGCAGAAGTTGACAATATTTTAAACAAACTTGTCGAATTAGAAATCCATGGTTC
>JAKSOJ010000166.1 GCA_024405645.1 Phascolarctobacterium sp.
GTTGGTCCTGTTACTAATACCAACCCACTTTCTAGCCTAGCTAAATTAACTACTGAGTTTGGCAAATTGCAATCCTCGCAATTGGGCAAATTATGAGAAATAACACGTACTGCAATTGATATACCTGCATGGTTTTTAAATGCATTCACACGATAACGATCACTATTGTTTGCATAAGCAAAATCAACTTCTCCTCTTTCCTTAAATTTTGTCAACATTTTTTCATCTAGAACATCCCTTAACCATTCTATTATTTTTTTATAACAAATAATAAACTCACTATGATCCTGTAATTCTCCATCAATTCTAAATTTAGCTTTACATCCTGATTGTATATGCACGTCGGAAGCACCTAAAGCCCGTGCCAATTCTAATAAATCATCTATCATTTATATTCCCACCCTTAATAACTCGTCAACAGTTGTTAACCCAAGCAACACCTTTTCTTTTCCATCTTCACGCATGCTTACGGTTCCTTTTCTTTTGGCCATTGCCCATAATTCTTTTTCGTTTCTACATCCTAAAAAAGCATCCATTATCTCATCATCAAAGCGTAATACTTCTTGTATAGCAATTCTGCCCTTATAACCAGTATTACAACATTGTTTGCACCCAGTCGGACCATATATTTCTAATGGCTCTTCTGTCCCTAAATATGCTAATTCATAAGCTTTTGCGTATCTTTTGACTCTGCAATTTTCACACAATCTGCGCACCAACCTCTGAGCAACACTCCCTTTTAAAACAGATGCTAGTTGATAACGTTCTATACCCATATCAACAAGCCTAGTCAAAGTACTAATTGCATTATTTGCATGTACCGTACTTAATACCAAATGCCCAGTTAAGGCTGCGTTAACTGCAATGCTTGCCGTTTCTTTATCCCTTATTTCTCCTACCATTATTACGTCAGGATCTTGCCTAACAATAGCTCTTAGTCCATTAGCGAAAGTTAACCCAGTTTTATTGTTCACAGCAACCTGATTAATTCCTGGCAATTGGTATTCGACAGGATCTTCAATCGTAATGATATTCTTTTCAACAGTATTAATATCAGCCAAAGTCGCATAAAGTGTAGTAGATTTACCACTTCCCGTAGGCCCGGTAAGTAGTATTATTCCATGGGGTTGAGTGTACAAACTGCGATACAATTCCAAATTTGTCTCCGATAAATCCAAACTTTTAATATCTAGTATGTTTTTATTTTTATCCAAAATACGTATAACTATTTTTTCTCCCCAAATTGTCGGTAAACAAGAAATACGCAAATCGACTTTTCTTTTCTGATAGTCTATTCCACAGCGACCATCCTGAGGTATGCGTTTCTCAGCAATATCCAAGCCACTCATAATTTTAATACGACTAATTAAAGCAAAACGACTTACGCCTACAGTGTCTATTTCCCGCAAGATACCATCTACACGCATTCGTATTACCAATTCTTTTTCCGTAGGTTCTAAATGAATATCACTGGCGTTTAGCTCAACGCCCATATTTATAATATCATCAGCCAGTTTTATACCATTACCTTCCAATATTTTTCCTCCTTTTGCAAAATAAAAAGCAGCACAACTATAGACCAATACTAATTGGTCCATAGAACGTACTGCTTAATAAACTTTATTTACTTGTATCGTCACTCAACAGCAAAAATTATTCTTGCATCGAGCCCTATTGCCTCCCCGCAGCAACTACTGCTAGTTCACAGGCAAAAATGCGTTCTGGACACATTTAAACATAAAATTTTTAAAATATCAAGTGAAAATTGCAAAATTTTATCTGATTTTCCCACTTGCCAAGGTAAAAATTCTGTACTAGAATAAGAGCGCAGTAGTTTTTACTACTACAGTCAAAAAGGAGGAATAATGATGCCCAAATTTAATTTTGGCAGTATCATTCTAGTTACTCTTCTAGGATTTGCATGCATTGTAGGCGGCATGCAAATGTTCTCTCCCCAGTTAGTTGCCAAGGAAAAACACCCTTTCGAGCCAAAAGTTTATATCAGTCCAAAGCTTTTGGATCGAACTAAGCCAAAACCTGTCGCAACTAAAACCGCGAAACTACGCAACCCATTTGTACCCATGCTTCCAGAAAATAATAAGCATGACTCAAAGTTGCCAAACCTTTCGCAATCGCAAATTCCCAATGCATCCACCCTCCCAGTCCTACGAGGGATCCTGGAGCAGAGCGGCCGAAAATTTGCGATAATAGAATACAATAATAAAAGCCATATTTGTGCTCTTGGAAATAATGTAAGCAGTTATACCCTAACGGGTCTAACTGCTTTTTCTGCTTTTTTAGAGCAAAATGGCCAAATTATCGAAATTAAATTGGGGAACAAAAAATGAAGAAACTATTATTTACTGTCATCACAATCACCTTATTATCAATCAGTCAAGCCTGCCTAGCCATTACAATGAATGTAGTAGATGGGAATGTCAGGGATGTCCTAGCCACATTAGGAACCCTAGCCAACAGAAACATTATCACGGACTCTAGCTGCCAAGGGACAATTACCGTCAATATGCATGATGTAGATTTTTCCAAAGCGCTGTCCATTATTACAACAAACAGTGGATTAAGCGTATCTACTATTGATGATGTTATCATAGTGACCAGCGAAGAGCAGGAAAGCAAAATGGGACAAAAAATGTCTGTTTTCAAGCTTGAATACGCAAAGGCCAAGGACACCAAAGAAGTCCTGCAAAACATCATCACCAATGGCAAAATTAGTGCTGATGTGATATCCAATAGTCTATTTTTCCGAGGAACGCCTAGGGAGGCAAACCATTTAAAAGAGATATTGACGCATATCGATAAACCAAGTAAACAGATTACCTTAGAGGCTAAAATTGTCAGCATATCCCAGGAAAAAACCAGCGACTTAGGCATTAATTGGGCATGGGATAGAATCCCTCAAGTAGAGCAAAATAATGGTAATGGGGAGATTTCCCAAACAAACAATGACTTCGGTGGAAGGTTCAAATTTTGGAAAGGCTATAGCTTTAATTTTGCTGCTAAATTAAATGCACTAATCACAGATGGTAAAGCTAAAGTGCTAGCAAGGCCTCATATCATCACCTTGCCTGGAAAGGAAGCAAGCATTTTTATCGGCGATCACATACCCGTACAAACGGAAAAACACGGGAACAATAGCGATTATACGACTACTGAATATGTTGATGCTGGTATCAAGCTACGCTATACACCAATTATCAATAGCGATGGTTCCATGGTTACTGCGGAAGTCCACACAGAAGTAAGTACCCCTACCCTCGTCTCCGATCTAAAGAATTATCGCATTACTAGCCGTCAAGCTGATACCAATGTACGTATGAAAAACGGAGAAACCTTGATTATAGGCGGTCTCATAGGCGAAGAAGAGACCAAAAGCGTGCAGAGAATTCCGCTATTAAGCAAACTTCCCCTGCTTGGCAACCTTTTCAAAAACACATCAAAACGCAAAACAAAAACAGAAGTCCTCATGTTCCTAACGCCATATATCACAGAACCAGGCCAAAGCCCC
>JAKSOJ010000167.1 GCA_024405645.1 Phascolarctobacterium sp.
AGGGAGAATAAAAATGCAAAAACCATTTGAAAAAGGTACTTTTATGTCCGATGATATGATTAGCTGTCGTACTTTATATAAAGCAAGTGGCTTTAGTGATGACGATTTTTCTCGTCCCGTAATCGGCATTTGCGATTCTTTTACAGATATTGTGCCCGGTCATAAAAATCTTCGTGAACTGTCCGAGCAGGTTAAATATGGCGTATATAGAGCTGGTGGTACTCCTGTGGAATTTGGCTGCATTGCAGTTTGCGACGGCGTATGCACAACCCATGATGGCTCCTTATATTCTTTGCCTTCACGCGAAATCGTTGCCGATGGTATCGAGATTATGGCTCGTGCACATCGTTTAGATGGACTTGTGCTTGTAGGTTCTTGTGATAAAACTGTTCCTGGTATGCTCATGGCTGCTGCTAGACTCGATATTCCCTGCATTTTCTTGGCTGGTGGCTGCATGCTTGGTGGTCCTGCTTTTGGCAATAAGCTAAAATCCGATTCCACTTCTTCCGAAGAAGCTCATGGCATGTTCCAAGCAGGCAAGCTTTCTATGGAAAAAGTTTTGGAGCTGACCAATTCTTGTTGTCCGACAATTGGCTCCTGTCAACATATGGCAACAGCTAATTCTATGTGCTGCATGGCAGAGGCTTTGGGTATGTCCTTGCCTGGTAGTGGCGCAATTCCTGCTGTTTATAATGAACGTACTCGTGCAGCGCTCCGTACTGGTGAAGTTGCCGTAGAAATGGTAAAGAAGGGTCTGACTGCCCGCGACATTTTGAACGAAGAGTCCATCAAGAATTCCATCATGGTGCTCATGGCAACTGGTGGTTCTACAAACTGCGTAATTCATACTGTAGCAATTGCTCATGAATTGGGTATTCCTGCAGAAAAGGTTATGGGCTGGTTTGAAGAATATGGCAATACTGTTCCCCTTATTTCTAAAATTGTTCCTGCGTCCCAAGAATTTGATGGCGAGGATTTCTATAAGGCTGGTGGCATTCCCGAGGTTCAACGTCAATTAGCTTCTATTTTATATAATGATTGCATGACGGTTACGGGCAAAACCATTGCCGAAAATGTTGCAGAATATAAATCCTATTATCCCAAGAATCCAAAAGTAATTACTAGCCTTGATAATCCTCATTCCACCTTGGCTGGATTGGCAATCATGCACGGCAATTTAGCTCCTAATACAGCTGTTGCTAAGCCTGCTGCTATCGCTGAGGAGGTTCGCCATTTCGTTGGCAAGGCAATCTGCTTTGATGGGGAAGATGCAACTAACGAGGCAATTGGTAAGCAGCTTGTTAAACCTGGGCATGTTGTTGTAGTTCGCTATGCAGGTCCTAAGGGTGCTCCTGGTATGCCAGAAATGTTCAAGCCCATGAAGCTTCTGTATGGTCAAGGCTTGAACAAATGCACCGCGCTTATTACAGATGGTCGTTTCTCTGGCACCAATAATGGCTGCTTTGTAGGTCATATTTCTCCTGAAGCAGCAAGTGGTGGTCCTATCGCACTCATTGAAGATGGGGACGAGATTGAAATCGATGTAGTTAATCGTAAGCTGGAACTGAAGGTTTCTGAAGAAGAATTGGAAGCGCGTAGAGCTCGTTTCCACTACGAGCCTCGCAAGGTAACTGGCTACTTAGCTCGTTATGCTCGTGACGCAGAAAGTGCGGACAAGGGCGGAGTGCTTAAGTAATGCGAAATGTTTTAGTCAACCTGAATTCACTTTTAGGTTGACTATTCTTTTTTATAAATATATAATAAATTAATGATTTTGTATGTTGGTTAACGCAACTTATAATTTATTCCTTCACTCAGCACTCATAACTATTTTGGAGTTATTATGATAGAAATAAAAGATTTAAAACATTATTATAAAGATGCTGATGGTCAAGAGGTAAAAGCCTTAGATGGTGTTACTCTTGATATCAAGGCAGGGGAATTTGTGGCAATTATTGGCGCTAACGGCTCTGGTAAATCCACATTGGCCCGTCATTTGAATGCACTCCTTGTTCCCACGGAAGGCAAATGCCTGGTGGATGGCATGGATACTTTGGATGACGATAAGCTGTGGGATATTCGCCAAACTGTTGGTATGGTTTTCCAAAATCCCGATAACCAAATCGTAGCGGCCATTGTAGAAGAGGACGTTGCCTTTGGCTTGGAAAATGTTGGTGTGCCTAGCAAAGAAATTTATCCTCGCGTCCAAGCGGCTCTAGAAGCTGTTGGTATGACGGAATACGCTAAACACGCACCCCATAGATTGTCCGGCGGTCAAAAGCAAAGAATTGCTATTGCTGGCATTATGGCTCTGCAACCTAAATGTTTAGTTCTTGACGAACCTACCGCAATGCTTGATCCCCAAGGTCGCAAGCAAATCATGGAAACTGTCAAGAAGTTGAAAAAAGAAAACAATATCACAATCGTTTACATTACCCACTACATGACCGAGGCTTTGCAGGCTGATAAGGTTGTGGCAATGGAAAAGGGGAAAATTGCTTTCCAAGGAACTCCCAAAGAAGTTTTCTCCCGTGTTGACGAATTAGAAAAGCTCGGCCTAGAAGCACCGCTGGCAGCAAAGGTTGCCAACGAATTGCGCAAGGGTGGAGCAAAAATACCCAAAGATATTATTACTGATGAGGAGCTAGCGCTTGCATTATGTCAATAAATTTAACAAATGTAACATACATATATTCCAAAGGAACTCCCTTTGAAAGCCAAGCTCTTAAGGGTGTGAGTTTAAATATCGAACCAGGGGAGATTGTGGCAATAATCGGTCATACTGGTAGCGGTAAATCTACTATGGTTCAACATCTAAACGGCCTTTTGACACCAGAAACTGGTAAGGTAACTATTGATGATGTAGATATTTCCGGCAAATCCCTGGAAGCTAAAAAGGCTCGCCAAATGGTTGGCATGGTTTTCCAATATCCTGAGCATCAACTGTTTGCTGAGACTGTTTATGAAGACATTGCTTTTGGTCCTCGGAATAAGGGCTTCAATCCTGACGAGGTGGAAAAGGCAGTGCGTGAAGGTATGGCTTTTGTTGGCTTGGATTTTGAAACCTTTAAGGAACGTTCTCCCTTCCAATTGTCCGGTGGTCAAATGCGTCGTGTTGCCATCGCTGGTATCGTGGCCATGAATCCAGATTATTTGGTTTTGGACGAACCCTCTGCAGGTCTTGACCCTCGCAGTCGTGATGCAGTTTTTGCTGAGATTATGAATCTCCACCAAAAGCGTAAGATTGCCATTGTACTTGTTACTCATAGCATGGAAGAAGCAGTTAAATATGCTGATCGTCTCCTAGTAGTGAATAAAGGCAAGCTTTTGTTTGATGGCAAGCCCGCTGAAATTTTCAAAGAACATACTCAGGAATTAGTCGATATCGGCATGGATATTCCTGAAACCTACAAATTGGCTGCGTTATTAAAATCCAAAGGCCTGAACGTGCCGGAGGGTTTGAAGGACGCCAAAGAATTAGCCAAAGCAATTAAAAAAGCAAAGGGGTGGAAATAATGCTGAGCAA
>JAKSOJ010000168.1 GCA_024405645.1 Phascolarctobacterium sp.
CCAAAAAAGATTATCGTAAATATAAAATTCAATCCGCAGAAGGTAAGCCTGACGATTTTAAATCCATGCAAGAGGTTGTGTATCGTCGTTATAAGGACTATGAGGACCTTCCTACCCTTGTCGTTATCGACGGTGGTAAAGGTCAACTTAGCTCTGCGCTAGAAGTAATTCGTGGACTTGGACTGAATGATTTGGCAGTGGTTGGTCTTGCGAAAAGGGAAGAAGAAATCTTTATTCCTGGTCAAAGTGAAAGCATCCTTTTGGATAGGGATAGTGCTGCTTTGCATCTCATTCAACGTATTCGTGACGAGGCTCATAGATTTGCCATCACCTTCCATAGAAAACTCAGAACCAAAAGAAATCTCGTTTCAGTTTTGGACCATGTAGATGGTATTGGACCAAAACGGAGACAGGCTCTTTGGAAAGAATTTAAGACGCTTGAGGCTATGAAAAAAGCCAGCGTTGAAGAACTTGCTAAGGTTGACGGCATGAATATTAAAGCTGCAGAAACTCTATATGAATTTTTCAGACTTGACCTTCCTGATAAAGTTGAAGCTCTAAAATAAAAGGACCGATTGCGGTCCTTTTTTCTTTAAATATTTATATAAAAATGTTATAATAAAATGCTATGTTATATGTAAAAATAGGTTGAGAGATAGATGAAAAGAAAAGTTCTGTTTGGATATGATTATACGGATAATGAGTTGGCAAAAGTGCTCTTATATTTATTCGTTGGTGGTACTGCAGCTCTTGTAGAATGGGGACTGTTTTATGTCTTCTTTACGTATGCTCTTCCTTCTTTGGGCATGCAAACTACCAAGATGATTCTTGTAGCTACGGCTATGGCATTTTGCCTATCAACTTTATATCACTATTTTTTAGGAAATATACTAGTTTTCAATAGTGGTAGTAAATACGAGCGCAGCAAGGAACTAAGTTTAGTATTTTTAGTAAGTATCATTGGTTTAGCTTTTAATCTAGTACTAATGTATATTTTTGCTGATATTTTAAACTGGCACCCCATGGTTTCTAAAGTGCTCACAAGCTGTATAGTTGTGGTATGGAACTATCTTTCCAGAAAAAAATGGATTTTTAGGAGTTAATTGTGGCTATTAAATATACTGATATTCACAAATTTCATAAAGTTGTAATAGTTTATAATCGTAACAGTGGCAAGCAGTTTTTTGCTAGTATGTTTGCGAGAATCAACGAAGTTTACAGGTTATTAAAACAAGAGCTTGGAACGAGAAAGGTTGATTTTGTAGCAATCGAACGCTTTAACGAGTTGGAAGGCGTTGTCGATTATATTGTCGAAGAAAAGGCCGATTGGGTAATCATTGCAGGCGGCGATGGAACTATTCGTGCTGGAATCGAAAAAATCTATAAAAGAGGGCATAGACCATACATAAGTGTATTTCCTGCTGGTACTGTTAATCTTGTTGCCAAAGAACTCAATATGAGTATTGAACCGTATAGGTGGTTCTACAGAGTTCTTAGAGGCGTTGTTTGTCCTGTATATATGGGATATGCTAACGGAAATTCCTTCATAACTGTAGCTGGTATAGGTTTCGATTCCTTAGTTGTAGGTCGTGTAAACGAAAAGACCAAAAAGTTCTTGAATAAATTGGCCTATGTTTTAGAAGGTGGAGTTTTAATTCATAAAGAAGTTCTTTTTAAGGATTGGCAATATAAATTTAATGTTCGATTAGATGACGAAGAAAAGACATACGATGCTGCTAGTATCATTGTAGGAAAATCTAGATACTATGCCGGTCGTTATAATTTATTCCGTGGCGCCAATATGTCAGAGGATTTCTTCCACGTGGCTCTGTTTACTGGCAATACTCAGGGACATTTTGCACGCTATGCGTCTTTAATTGGCTTGGAAGCATTGGAGCTTGATCCTACAATTAAAATTTTGCAGGCCAGAAAAATAGAAATAACCTGCAATGTTGGCGAGTTCCCAGTAGAACTTGATGGTGATGCTGTAACAGCAACTCCGCTTGTAATTGAAATGGATAGCACACCGATAAATTTCATCGGTTAAGGTTTGAGGGGCAATGAAGGTTTTTTTAGAAAAACATATAGTACCAATTTTTATTGTTTTGGTACTTGCTATAGAGGGTTATATCGCTAGCCTTTACTATATCGGTGCAGACCCTTACCCATACGAAGATTTTTATTTTCGCATGATTAGCTGCTCGCTAAGAGATATGGTGTTTGGCGCTATAGCCGGCGTTCTATATTATAGACGAAAGCGTATTCCGGATAGAACGCGACGCTATTTTCCTGTTGTTGTAATTGGCTTTATGCATATTGCAGCCTGCGTGTTTATGATTAATCAGCTTAGCTTGGATTGGTCAGTGCAGACAGTGTTGGCAATTTTGGCAGGCATTAACAATAATATTCTTATGGTCTTGTTGGCTGCTATTTGTTACCATAAGTGGCCCACTATTTCCATGAAAATAGTGTATTTTGCGACCTATCTTTATACGGCAGCGACAATTATATTTGACATGTTTTATTTCTGGCAAACAGGAATGCATGTTGAATCCGTACTTTTCCAAAATTTAAATATTTACGCGGTTAAAGGCGTCCTTGCTACAACCTCAAATCAAATAATAATAGGTGTATGCGTAGCATTTTTAGTAATAATTTTATTGTTTAGAATTGAATCTCCTAAAAAACGCAAACCAAATTTTGCTTGGAGTCTTTTGTGCGTCGCTGCATTTACTATTGGCATGAACCTTGCGGATAGAGTATTGGGTGCCTTGGGAATGTACGCTGTCGAAAATGTTATAGGCGCATACATTGAAATAGAAAACGAGAAGACTCGCGTTCTTTATCGCGATTCGTTGTCCATGCCTATTAATCTGAACTTTATAGGCAAAGCTCTTTTTGATACAGATAAAATGGCTAGTCGTGGTCATGTAGAACAGAGAGAGCTTACTGAAAAAGATAAAAAATCCCTTGCTGAGCTTGGCATTGTCTTTCCAAAGCCAGCGATAAAGAAAATCACCGCACAGTATGATAAAGTTGTTATGCTGATTTTGGAGTCTGTGCACAGGGATTATATCAACTATTTTAATAAAAACATTCCTGAGAAGGCGACTCCGTATCTGAACTCTTTAATCATCAAGCAACCTCATATGGATCGCTTCTACTCTTCTGCTATTCCTACAACTCAAGGCTTGAATGCTATTTTCCGTTCTCATTTGATTATGGATAAGGATGTGCCAGGACGCATTAACCCATCTTTATTCAAGTCTGTGCAGGATGCTGGATATCGTGGTATTTTCATGAATGCATCCAGCCATTATTATGCTAATGAACTACGTGAATATCCTGATCAATTTGGAATGAAGGAATATTATGCACGTGAGCATTTAGAAAAACTTGGCTACACAGGTGCATCTGGTTGGGGCTTCCACAACGATGTTATGTATGAGGAAACTCTGAAGCTATTGGAAAAAGGCAAGAATGATAAGATGTTCTTGGTTACCAAGACCTTGGATATGCA
>JAKSOJ010000169.1 GCA_024405645.1 Phascolarctobacterium sp.
GCGCCCATAAGTAATATGCAGCCGAAAATCTCTCGTCCACTCATTACTTGTCCTAGGACAATCCAACCGGAGATGAGGGCAAATACCGATTCCAGGCTCATAAGCATGCAAGCCAGTAGGGGATTACAATACTGTTGACCTATAATTTGTAGGGTATAAGCTATACCGCTGGACATAACTCCCAAATATAAAATAGGGGCCCAGCCTGTAAGTAATAAAGAAAAATTCGGATTCTCAAAAATAAACATTAGTATTCCGTTGAGAACAGTACATGTTGCAAACATAATCATGGATAGGCGAATGCCGTCTATGCCATCTCCGTAATAATCTATACTTAATATTTGCAAAGTAAAAAATATTGCACAAAGGAACACTAAAAAGTCACCTTTGGAAATGGTGAATTCTTCGGTAATGCTAATAAAATACATGGCTACAATAGCAACCACTACAGATAGTATTTGTAATTTTGTAATTTTTCTTCTAAAAAATAAAAAAGCAAATAATGGTACAAATACAATATATAGTGCTGTAATAAAGCCTGCTTTACCAACAGAAGTCTGCATTATACCAAATTGCTGGAAGAATGAAGCGGTTGTTAGCATAGCACCAGCGAGGAAACCACCTTTTAGGAGTTTGGACTGCTGAATATTGTTTTCAGTACCTAAAAGAGTAAAACCCTTGTGATTATATTTATCTAGTCCGTAAGAAAGCACTGTTAAAAACACAGTAGCTAGAATACTGCGAGCCCAATTGAACGTTAGAGGATCTGCTGAATCAGCACCTATTGCTTGGGCAACGAAGGCAGTTCCCCAAATTAACGCACAGATTGTTAAGGCCAATATTCCTTTAAAGGAAGTCTGTTTTTCTTGTTGATTATCCATAAAATGTTAGAGTCCTTAAAAAATTATACTTACTATATATAGTATTATTGTAATATTTTTTTCTCCCAATGTACAGACGAAAAAATGAATTTTCTGTCTGTTTACGTCCATTCGAGGATGATTATTAGGGTTATGTTTACTCTCAATACAACAAAATTGTAAACGCAATAGGCAATTTCAACGAAAAAATAAAAATATTGCAAACTTATACAGAAATCAATAAATACTATATATAGTGTATTTAGTCTTTGACATGGTAGATATATTGTGTTAGAATATGAAATGTATTTACAAGGCACTAGTGTGTGTATGACTATGTGCTTTTGGACGTAAAGAAATTTTATATCAATCGACATATATTTTGAGGAAAACACTATATTTAGTATTGTAAAGAAAGGAAGGACAAGCACATGAAAGTTATCAAACGCGATGGCAAGACCGTTGATTTTGATCCTAGTAAAATCGTTGTTGCTATTCAAAAAGCAAATGCAGCTGTTGATGAAGAATTCCGTATTGGTGAAGATAAAATCCAATCTATCGCTGAAAAGGTTATGAATAAGAATCGTATGCGCCTTTTGGTTGAAGATATCCAAGATATGGTAGAACATTATCTTATGGATGAAGGTAAGTTCGATTTGGCAAAGACCTATATCATCTATCGTTATAAACGCGCAATGGTTCGTAAAGCAAATACTACTGACGAATCCATCCTTTCTTTAATTAGTAACCGCAACAAGGACGTTATGGAAGAAAATTCCAACAAAAATGCTGTTCTTGCTGCAACTCAACGTGACCTTATCGCTGGCGAAGTTTCCAAAGATTTGACTCGTCGCGTAGTTCTTCCTGAAAAAATTTCCAAAGCTCATGACGAAGGCACAATCCACTTCCATGATGCTGACTACTTCATTCAACCTATTTTCAACTGCTGTCTCATCAATATTGGCGACATGTTGGATAATGGTACTGTTATGAACGGCAAACTTATTGAGAGCCCGAGAAGCTTCCAAGTTGCTTGTACCGTTGTAACTCAAATCATTGCTGCTGTTGCTTCTAGCCAATATGGTGGTCAATCCGTAGATACTTCTCATCTGGGCAAATATCTCCGTCGCAGCTATGAAAAATTCAAAAAGAACATCACCGAAACTGGCGAAGGTAAATTAGACGCAGATACTATTGAAAAGCTTGCACGTGAACGCCTCATGTATGAACTTAAAGGCGGCGTACAAACCATTCAATATCAAATCAATACTTTGATGACCACCAATGGTCAATCTCCCTTCGTAACCCTCTTTATGCATCTTAGAGAGGACGATCCGTACTTGGAAGAGAATGCTCTCATTATTGAAGAAATTCTCCGTCAAAGATATCAAGGTATTAAGAATGATAAAGGTGTGTATGTAACTCCTGCATTCCCTAAACTTGTTTATGTATTAGACGAAATGAACTGCCTCAAGGGTGGTAAGTACGACTACATTACCAAACTTGCAGTAAAATGCTCCGCAAAACGCATGTATCCTGACTATATTAGCGCTAAAATTATGCGTCAAAATAAAGAGGGCAACGTTTATGCTCCCATGGGCTGCCGTAGCTTCCTGACTCCTTGGAAGGATGAAAATGGCAATTACAAGTTTGAAGGTCGTTTCAACCAAGGCGTTGTATCTTTGAATCTTCCTCAAATTGGTATTCTTGCCAAAGGCGATGAAAAGAAATTCTGGGAACTCATGGATGAAAGATTAGAGCTTTGCTACGAAGCATTAATGTGCCGTCATAATGCTCTTATGGGTGTTCGTTCTGATGTTAGCCCCATTCATTGGCAATATGGTGCTATTGCACGTCTTAAAAAAGGCGAAAAAATCGATAAATTCTTGATGGATGGCTATTCTACCATCTCTCTCGGCTATATTGGCCTTTACGAAGTTACCAAGCTTATGAAGGGTGTAAGTCATACCGATCCCGTGGGTGAAGAGTTTGCAGTTCGCGTAATGGAACGCATGAGTGGTGCTTGTGCTAAATGGCGCGCTCAAACCGGCATGCACTTCTCCATGTACGGTACTCCTGCTGAAAGCCTTTGCTACCGTTTTGCTCGCATCGATAAAGAACGCTTTGGTACTATCGAAGATGTTACCGATAAGGGTTACTACACCAACTCCTACCATGTAGATGTTCGTGAACCCATCGATGTATTCTCTAAATTTGCCTTTGAATCTCAATTCCAACAAATATCTGCTGGTGGTGCTATTTCTTATGCAGAAATTCCTAACATGCGTCACAATCTTCCGGCTTTGGAAGAATTGGTTAAATTCATTTACGATAATATTCAATATGCTGAATTCAATACTAAGTCCGACTATTGCCATGTTTGCGGCTATGATGGAGAAATTATCATCAATGATGATAATGAATGGGAATGCCCGCAATGTCATAACAAAGACCATGCACTCATGAACGTAACTCGCCGGACCTGTGGCTATTTGGGCGAAAACTTCTGGAATGAAGGCAAGACCAAAGAAATTAAAGCTCGTGTACTGCATATTTAAGAGGGGCGAAGAGTATGAATTACGCATCTATTAAAAAGAATGATATTGCTAATGGTATTGGCATTCGCATTTCCCTGTTTGTAAGTGGTTG
>JAKSOJ010000017.1 GCA_024405645.1 Phascolarctobacterium sp.
AAGATGTTGAGATGCGTTATCGTCAACGTTATGTTGATTTGATTATGAATCCCGACGTTATGAAGACCTTTATTAAACGTACTCAAATTATCAAGAGTCTGCGTGAAGTATTAGATAGCCATAATTTCTTGGAAGTTGAAACTCCTGTACTGAACACCATTCCTGGTGGCGCAGCTGCTCGTCCGTTCATTAGCTATCATAATGCTTTGGATATGGAAGTTTATATGCGTATCGCTACCGAACTTCATTTAAAACGCCTTATCGTTGGCGGTATGGAACGCGTTTATGAAATTGGTCGTATTTTCCGTAACGAAGGTATTGATATCCGTCATAATCCTGAATTTACCTCTGTAGAAATTTATCAAGCATTTGGTGATTACCAAGACATGATGGATTTGACCGAAGAAATTGTTATCAAAACTGCAGAAAAAGTTCTTGGTACTACTAAGATTACCTACGAAGGAACCGAAATTGAATTGGCTGGTCCTTGGAAACGCATTAGCATGACCGATGCTGTAAAAGAATACTCTGGCAAGGATTTCTCCAATGTAACTGACATTGAAGAAGCACGTGCTATGGCTAAAGAACTGAATGTTCCTATCGAACCTTCTTTTGGCATTGGCAAGATTATTAATGCATGCTTCGAAGAATATGTTGAAGATAAGCTTATTCAACCTACCTTTATTACTCACCACCCGAAAGAGATTTCTCCTTTGGCTAAATCCAATCCTGAAAATCCTGATATTACAGATCGTTTTGAAGGCTATATCTATGGCCGTGAACTCTGTAATGGCTTCACCGAACTTAACGATCCCATTGACCAACGTGAACGCTTCTTGAAACAAGTTGAAGAACGTGCTAATGGTGATGAAGAAGCTAACATGATGGACGAAGATTTCTGTGTAGCTTTGGAACACGGTCTGCCTCCCACAGGTGGCTTAGGCATTGGCATTGACCGTCTGGTTATGTTCCTTACCGATTCTTCTTCTATTCGCGACGTATTGCTGTTCCCGACTATGAAACCTGAAAAGGCTAATAGCGCTTCTAGCAATGCACCTGCAGTTAATAATGTTGTAGCTCCTGCTCCTGTTTGCGAAGCAGCTCCTGCTGTGGAAGAAGTAATCGACTTCTCCAAAGTTGAAATCGATCCTCTCTTTGAAGAAACAGTTGATTTTGATACTTTCTGCAAATCTGACTTCCGTGCTGTAAAAGTTTTGGAATGTGAAGCAGTTAAGAAATCTAAAAAGCTTCTCAAATTCACCTTGAATGATGGTACTGGTACTAATCGCGTAATTCTGTCCGGCATTCATGCATTCTATGAACCCGAAGAATTGGTTGGCAAAACCTTGGTTGCAATTACTAACCTGCCTCCTCGTGCGATGATGGGTATTGAGTCCTGTGGTATGCTGTTAAGTGCAGTTCATACTGAAGAGGGCGAAGAAAAACTACACCTTATCATGGTAGATAACCACATTCCTGCTGGCGCTAAATTAAGATAATATTTTCATAGGTTTTACTGGGCTCTCAGAGAAATCTGGGAGCCTTTGTTATTTATAATTATATGCATAAGAATTCTTTGCTTGTATCAAATTTGTCAAAATGCTAAAATTATTATAGTTAGAATAGTTGGAAATTTAAGGAGGAATTATGGAACAGTTTTTGGCTCCTGAAGTACAAGAGATTCTGAGACCATGGTATCCGTCTGTTGGAATAGCATTATTTTGGTTTATAGTTTATTTGTCGTATAAAAGATTGGCTTTATGGTTTTTTAGAGGCACTAGTGGATATTTTGAATTTAATATTGGCACAAGGATGCTAGCCGCATGTGAAAAATATATAGATCGCCTTATATTTTTGATTGGTTTTTATTACACTTTAAAGATGGTTCCCCATGAATGGACCAAGGACTTAGGATTTATTCGAAGCTTGTTTGGAACGCTTGGCTGGATTTGTGTTTTTTGCGCTTCTTTAAAAGCTGTTAATGTAATCAAGCCTTTTTTTGTTAAGGTGTTAGGAGAGAAAGGTGTAAGTGCGAATGATTCGTTAGCAAATATTATTGGTGGCGTAGTGCGTATTGCCTTTGGTGTAATGTGTATTTGCTTGATTGCTAAAGAGTGGAATTTCGATATTATTGGCTTTATGGCTTCCGTAAGTGTTCTTTCTGTGGCAGTTGCGTATGCAGGCAAGGATGCTTTGGCTAATGTATTTGGTGGACTTATCATTATTGTAGACAAATCTTTCTTAGTGGGTGATTGGATTAGCGTTAATGGTGTAGAAGGCATAGTAGAGAAAATAACTTTCCGTTGTACTTATGTTAGAACATTTCCTCAAGAGCTTGTTGTCGTCCCAAACAACTTGCTTATCAATACGCCTATTACCAATTATTCCAAGAGAGGTAAACGTCGCATTGATATGACTATAGGGTTAACTTATAGTACAACAAAAGAGCAAATGACGAATTTTATTACTTCTGTTAGAGAATATTTGCTATCTAATGACAAACTAATACATGATGATGTGCGTGTTAATTTTACAAATTATAATGATTCAAGTCTGGATGTAAGCATTACGTGCTATACAACCGAAAAATACGTGGCTGCTGCGGATTATTTAAATGTTTTAAGTGAAATTAATTTGGCACTTATGGATATTGTTGATGAATGTGGCGTATCCTGTGCATTCCCAACTAGAAGCGTTTATTTGGAGAATTTGCAAAAATGAATGATGTTGTAATAATTGGTGGAGGACCGGCAGGTGTTAGCGCTGCTATTTATGTTGCTCGTGCTGGCTTAAAGCCTATAATTATTGAAAATGGAGCAAATGCTCTGGGAAAAGCTCATCTTATCCAAAACTATTATGGTCTAACTTTGAGTGGTCCTGAAATGTATAATCATGGATTAAAGCAGGCTGCGGAGTTGGGCATAGAAACTATTCATGCTGAGGTTGTTGGTGCTGAATGGGCAATTAATTTTAATATTCAGCTAGCAGGCAGAGAAGAACCATTGTCTTGCAAGGCATTGATTCTTGCTACGGGTACTCAGCCTACAAGTGTCAATATTCCTGGAGTTAAAGAATTTGAAGGTAGGGGAGTTAGCTATTGCGCTGTATGTGATGGATTCTTTTTCCGTGGGAAAAAGGTTGCTGTCTTAGGAAATGGTGCTTATGCTTTACACGAAGCTGAGTATTTGAAAAATCTTGCGGACGTAGTTCTTTTGACCAACGGTATGGAGGTTCCTAAAACAAATATCACGGTTGTTGATAAGAGAATTATTGGTCTGAATGGAGGGTTTGGTCTACAATCTATTCAGTTCGAGGATTCTACAACTTTAGATATCGATGGACTTTTTGTTGCATTAGGTACAGCTGGCTCGTCTAGTCTTGCTTTAAAGCTTGGCGCAATGCAAGAAGGGCGTTATATTAAAATTGATGAGCATGGTGCAACGAATGTTCCAGGCTTGTTTGCTGCTGGTGATTGTACTGGTGGTTTGTTGCAGGTTGCAAAAGCTGTGTATGAAGGTGCGGAAGCTGGTCTTTCCGCTGTTAAATATGTTAAAGCGAATGCGTAAGGAGGTATAAAATGTTAGAAATTACTCAAGAAAATTTCGCTAAAGAAGTACTAGAATCTAAAACTACTGTGTTGGTTGACTTTTGGGCTCCCTGGTGTGGTCCGTGCCGTATGCAAGGTCCAATTGTTGAAGAATTTGCTAAAGAACATCCAGAAGTAAAGGTTGCCAAATGCAATGTTGATGAAAACATGGAACTTGCTCAACAATTTAGAATTATGAGTATTCCTAGCCTTATGGTTTTCAAAGATGGGAAATTAGCAAAATCCGTAATTGGTTTGCATGACAAAAAAGCCCTCGCTTCTTTGGTTAAATAAAACTATATTTTTTATGACCCAGATAAGAAATTATTTGGGTCTTTTTTATTTTCTGAAAAATTTATAAAATCGACATAAATTTGACAAAAGTGGGTGTTACAATAACTTTACCATAAGGAAATCGTGGTATATAATATTTGTGTATATGTAAAAAACGGGGCTTTTAGGCCACTATTTACTCGTAAAAGAGGGATGAAATTATGATGGATTTTGTAAAGAAAAACAAATATGTCATTGCCTTCTGCGTACTGCTTTTAGCTGGTGGTGTGGGGGGATATAAATATTATCAAAGCACTAAAGCAAAGAATGCTGTTACCGTTCGTACTGGTGTGGTTGAATATGGCACTATTAGAGATTCCGTATCTGCAACTGGTAGCTTAAAGGCTATCGACAATGTTGATATCAGCTCCAAAATTACAGGTCGTATCGTTGAAGTTAATGTTAAAGAAAATGATCATGTAACTGCTGGTCAATTGCTTCTGCGTTTGGACGATTCTGCATTATTGGCAACAGAAAATCAACGTAAGGCAACCTATGATGAAGCTGCAAGAACATTAAGCCGTTACCAAGAATTGGTTAATCGTGGTGCTATTGCTCAATCCACCTACGATACCGCTTATATGAACTATCAAGTGGCTTTGGCAAACTACGAGCAAGCAGTTTCTAATCGTAAGGATACCGAAATCTATTCTCCTATCGATGGTTATGTAATTGGTAAACCGACTCCTGTTGGTCAAACCATTAGCTCCGGTATTTCTAGCCCGCAAGTAATTATGTCCATCGCAAATTTGGACAAAATGCAAATCGAAGCTTTGGTCGATGAATCCGATATTGGTAATGTTAAATTAGGCCAAAAGGTTGAATTTACCGTTGATGCTTATCCAGAAGAAACATTTACAGGTGTAGTTAGCCTTATTTCTAAGAGTGCAACTACTACCAATAACGTAATTTACTATAAAACCTATGTTGATGTAGACGATTCTAAAAACAAGCTGTTCCCAACAATGACCGCTCGTGCAGAAATTATTCTTAAACAAAGTGGCGAGACTTTGATGATTCCTGCTAACTGTGTACAACGAGATGAAAAGAAGAAACCCTTCGTTCAAAAATATGACGCAGCTACTAAGTCTGGCGGAGAAAAGATTTATGTTGAACTTGGCATGAACGGGGACGACATGGTCGAAATTAAGAGTGGCAATGTTAAGAAGGGTGATAAGATTATTGTGAAACCTTCTACCAAAGCTGTAATGAATGGCAATAAGGGTATGTTTGGCGGACCTCGTTAAACAAAGTAAATCTATCGTGATTAAAAGGAGCGAAAAATGGCAGAAGTTATTCGCTTAGAAGATATAATGAAAACCTATATTATGGGTGATAGTACAGTGCATGCATTGAACCATGTTGATGTTTCCATTGGCGTTGGTGAATTTGTTGCAATTATGGGACCGTCCGGTTCTGGTAAATCAACCATGATGAATATACTGGGTTGCTTGGACAGACCTACAAGTGGTAAGTACTTTTTGGATGGCAGAGATGTTGCTGGTCTTAACGATGATGAGTTGGCTCACACTCGTAATGCCAAGATCGGTTTCGTTTTCCAAAACTTTAACCTTCTTCCTAAATTATCTGCACAATCCAATGTAGCTTTACCTTTGGTATACGCAGGTGTGCCCGAAGAAGAACGCATGGAAAGAGCTAGAAAAGCACTGGAGGCTGTAGGTCTTGGACAGAGACTGGAACACAAGCCGAACGAAATGTCCGGTGGTCAACGTCAACGTGTGGCAATTGCTCGTGCTTTGGTAAATAATCCAGCAATCGTTATGGCCGATGAACCGACTGGTAACTTGGATACCAAATCCAGTTATGAGATTATGGATATCTTTAAAGCCCTTAATGATATGGGAAAAACTATTGTTATGGTAACACATGAACCTGATATTGGTGAGCAAACTAAACGTATTCTCGTTATGAGAGATGGTAAGCTCACAAGTGACGAGGCGGTGTTAAAAAATGTTTAATGAATCTATAAAAATGGCAATCGAAGGTATGCTTGGCAATAAAATGCGTACACTTTTAACCTTGCTGGGTATTATTATCGGCGTTGGTGCAGTTATTGCCATGGTAAGCTTGGGCTTTGGCGTAAAGGAGCAAGTTAAGAATAATATTTCCAGACTTGGTTCTAATCTTTTGATTGTAACCTCCGGTGGTCGTACTGCGACTGGTCAAAGAATTCAAGCTGGTGAAGGTGCAAAGCTTACTTATGACGATGCGAAAGCTATCGAGAAGAATGTAGATAATATTCTCTATGTTGCTCCATTAGTTTCTAGAACCTATCAAATCGTCAATGGTAACCAAAACTGGACTAGCTCCGTTCAAGGTTCCACTCCGAATATTATTGATATTCAAGACTACACCATCGAACTTGGTCGCAATATGAATGATCGTGATATTAATACTCGTGATCGCGTTTGTGTAATAGGCAAGACTCTTGTTGATAATTTGTTCCCTGATGGATCTTCTCCTATTGGTCAATCCATTCGTATTAATAAGGCACCGTTTAAAATTATCGGCACCTTGAAAGAAAAAGGTCAATCTGCAAATGGCCAGGACCAAGACGATGTGGTATTTGTTCCTCTGACAACTGCTATGAATCGCATGATGGGTCTTACTTCCGTACAACGTATCAACATCCAAGCCAAGAACGAAAACGTTATTGATCTTGTTCAAGCAGACGTTGAAGATGTTCTTAGACAACGTCATAAAATTAAAGAGGGTGGGGATGACGATTTTACAGTTCGTAATCTATCTGCTCTGATGGATACCATGATGGAAACTGCAAATACTATTACTATGCTTTTGGGTTGCATTGCTGCAATCTCTTTAGTTGTAGGCGGTATCGGTATTATGAACATCATGTTGGTATCCGTAACCGAAAGAACTAGAGAAATCGGTATTCGTAAAGCGCTGGGTGCTACCTATGACAACATTCTCCTTCAATTCTTGATTGAATCCATGGTAATAGGTATTGTTGGTGGTTTCTTTGGTGTTGTGTTAGGTGTAGGCGCAAGCTATGCAATCAGCATTTTTGCTGGTTGGAATACTGTTATCTCTATTCCGACAATTGTCATTGCAGTTGTATTCTCGGTTGGCATAGGTTTGTTCTTTGGTATTTACCCAGCCCGCAAAGCAGCGCTGCTTGATCCTATTGAAGCACTGCGTTATGAATAAAGGATTTTTATGAGCGAGTTAAAAAATAATAAAACTTCAATAGCTCAATTTGTTGAGGCCTTCTTGGAATATCTGAGGAGGCCTAAAACTGTTTTTGATTTAAAGGACAGAACTAGAGCTTTAATTATATTCGGAGTAATAATTTATATTTTACAAAAGGTTGTGGAAATCTTTGCGAATTGATATAATATATTGATACATTGTTGACATTCAGCAATTATTGGGAGGATATTTTTCGTGAAGCGACTTGGAATATTTGGGGGAACTTTTGACCCGATTCACATAGGCCATTTGGAAATTGCAAAGTCCATATATGAGCAGATGAATTTGGAACAAATTCTCTTTATACCTGCTTATGTTGCTCCTCACAAGGTTGGTCAGGATTTTGCTCCTGCTATGGACCGTTATAAAATGACTAAGCTTGCTGTGGATCCATATCCTCATTTTTCTGTGTCCTATTTGGAACTTATGCGTACTGGTGTGTCCTATACATATGATACTTTGGTTGAATTGCGTAAAATCTATCCACAACACGAATTTTATTTCATCATTGGCGCAGATAGCGTTACTCAGCTTCATAGTTGGTATCGCATTCAGGAGATGTTCGAAATGACAACTTTTGTCGGAGCAGAGCGCCCTGGATATGATAATACACAAATTCTGCAAGCAGTTAAGGATTTAGGACCAAGAGCAGAAGAAAAAATTATCCTTTTGGATACTCCTGAAAACCATATTTCTTCAACCATAATTCGTAATAGAATTCGTGCTGGAAAACATTTACATGACTTGGTTCCTGCGGTTGTTGAGAAATATATTTATGATCATAAATTGTATTTAGAAGGCAAGCAAAATGACATTAAATGAGATGAAGAAGCTTCTGGAAGCAAGCATTCCAGGAAAAAGATTTAGACATTCCGTTGCCGTTTACGAAACTGCCTTGAAAATGGCAGAGTGTTTTGAATGTGATAAGGAAAAGGTTGCCATTGCAGCTCTTTTGCACGATTGTGGTCGTGAAGTTCCCACAAAGGAAAGCGTTGCTTGGGCTCAAGCACATGATTTTCCTGTAGATGAAATCGAAGCAAACCAACCGATACTTCTCCATTCTAAAATTGGCACTTACTTTGCCAAAGAGAAATACGGTATCGATGACATCGAAATTCTAGATGCAATTCGTTATCATACTACTGGTACAGATAATATGACTGACCTTGCCAAGATTGTGTTTCTGGCTGACATTATAGAGCCTAACAGAGACTATCCTGGGGTTGATGATTTACGCAAAGCTAGCTTTAAAAATTTAGACAAGGCCATGCTTATGGCTTACTCTAATACAACTACGTACTTGTTTGAAGAAGGACTTTTAGTTCATCCTAACTGTATAAAAGGTTATAATGAACTAGTGCTGAAAGCTAAAAAGAAGTGATTAGGAGCTAAAGTATGGGAAAGTATGACGACTTGGAGTGGAAAAGACCTCACAGAACCCGCAAAAAGTTACGTTGGGGAAAATTAATAATACTCCTGTTGCTTATTGGTGCTATCGGAACAGCTTTTTTCTGGAGCAGTGTTTGGATTTATGATACCTTCATTAATCCTCCTCAGGCCAAGGTTGCGGTTGCCGATGACAAAAAAGATAATAAAGAAAGTAAAGAAGAACTTGGTTCTCGCATAAATATTTTACTTTTAGGTATTGATGATGGGGATAGCGAGGCTGCTAAAACTGAACCCAAACGTACGGATGCAATGATGCTTTTGTCCGTGGATCCAGAAAAGAACAAGGTAGCTGTTCTTTCTCTTCCTCGCGACACCAAAGTAATTTTGCCGGGACATTCAAGCTATTCTAAATTAAATTCCGCTTATACATATGGCGGAACAGTAATGGCAAAACAAACTGTTGCTAATTTGCTTAAAGTACCTATTCATTACTATGCTTTGGCAAATTGGAAGGGTTTTATTGATTTAGTAGATTTAATTGGTGGCGTTGATTTGTATGTTGATAATGATATGCATTACGAAGATCCATGGGCAGATCTAGTAATAGATATAAAACATGGTTTTCAACATATGGATGGTAAGACTGCCGGCAAATATGTTCGTTTCCGTAGTGATGAGTTGGGCGATATTGGTCGTGTTCAACGTCAACAAAAATTTATGAAGGCTGCTGCGGAGCAAATGTTCTCAATCCAAAATATTGCCAAAGCACCAGAACTTATGCGTACTTTGGATAAATATATTGAAACTGATTTGAATGTGCCTACTATGATTAAGGCTGCAAATAGCTTTAAAATTTTTGGTGATGACAAAATTAAAACTGGCATGCTCTATGGTCAGTTTGATGACGCTTCTGGGGTTAGCTATTGGGGTACCTCAAGAGAAGAGATTAATAAATCTCTTGATGAATTGGGAATTCCTCGTGAAAAAACTAAAGCGGAATTAGCTAAAGAAAAAGAAGAAGGAACTAAAGAGCATTTACAGCCTATTGATCCTAAAGAGCAAGCAAAAAAACAAAAAGCCGAAGCAGATGCTAAGGCTAAAAATTGAATGAAAGATTAATTTGGAGGAAATTATGACAAGTAAAGAATTAGCAATGAAAATTGCTCAATATGCAAGTGATAAAAAAGCAAAAGATATTCTGCTTTTGAACATGCAAGAACTTAGCCCTGTAACTGATTATTATGTAATTGCCAGCGCAACTAATACTACTCAAGTCAGAGCTATTGCTGATAATGTAGAAGATGAAATTGCCAAAGAAACAGAGATTCTTCCCAACCATAAGGAAGGCTATCAAGAAAGCCATTGGGTTCTTATGGACTATGGTGATGTAGTTGTACACATTTTCTTGGAAGAAGAACGCGATTTCTATAACCTTGAACAACTTTGGGCAGATGCTCCATCTGAAGCGTATGTGGAGACTGAAGAATGATTGATAAGAAACCTAGAGGTCCACGTACTAGCGGACGTGGTAAATTCGTAGTACCTCCTGTAAATAATACCAAATACAAAGCAGGGGATGTAGTAACTTTGAAGGTTGCTCGTATGGCTGAAATGGGTGCATTCCTTGATGCTGGCACAGGCAATACTTCTGACGATATTCTGCTTCATAACCAACAAATGGAAGGTATGAATGTTAAGGTTGGCGACGAAGTTAAGGTTTATTTGTACCTTGATCCGTCCAAAAGACTTACTGCTTCTACCAAGCTTCCTAAAATGCGTGAAGGTCAACTTGGTTATGTCAAAGTTTTGAGTGTAACTCGAGATGGTGGGTTCGTAGACATTGGCGCAGAACGTGGTGTATTCTTACCATATAGTGAAATGCATGGCCATGTTAATGCTGATCAAATGGTATGGGTTAAGCTTTATCGTGATAAATCTGACCGTCCTTGCGTAACCATGCGTGTTGAAGAAGATATTCAACGCATTGCAAAAAAAGCCGAAGGTGTTAAAGTCGGTGACCAAGTAGTTGGCACTATTTATAACATTCTTCCCGAAGGCTTCTTTATTTTTACCAAAGAGCATTTTATTGCTTTCCTGCCTCGTAACGAAGTACCAACTTCCTATGGTCGTCTGGACTTTGGACAACGTTTGGAATTGCGTGTAACCTTCTTGCGTGAAGATGGTCGTCTGAATACATCTTTACGTTTAGTTAAAGAAAAAGCACTGCTCGCAGATGCCGAAGAGATATTTGCTTTCATGCAAGAACGTGGTGGTCGTATGCCTTATTGCGATTCTACTCCTACTGAGATTATTAAATCTAAATTTGGAATTAGTAAGGCTGCTTTTAAACGCGCTCTTGGTCATCTTATGAAAGAAGGCAAAGTTCGCCAAGAAACTGGTTGGACAATTATTAATGATTAAAAAACTTGCGCTCTAGGAATAGGGCGCAGTTGTGTTTGAGGGGAAAATGGACATCTTAACTATCACTGTTGGCTCCATTGCAATTTTTACGGCATCTTTTTTTGCATCCGTATCAGGCTTTGGGTACGCCCTCATAGCTACGCCTCTTTTATCCATGGTTGTGCCCTTGAAAACCACAATAATCTTTATTTTGTTTTTAACAATGATTATGCGCGTTTTTACGATGTACACGACTTTTAAGGATATGGATATTAAGACAGTGGCAACTGTTAGCGTTGGATGCTTGATTGGTATTCAACCAGGAAGCTGGGTTTTGAATTATTTGTCAGCACCTACATTGGGATTATATCTAAGTGTAGCTCTGTTGTTTTTCATAACATTAAACATAATAAACTTTCGTTTTGTTATTAAGCGTCAGACACTCGGTAGACTGGGCTGTGGAATTGTATCAGGCTTCTTTGGTGCATCAACCTCAGTAAGTGGTCCGCCAATTGTTTTATATTTTCTAAATGAAGATATGGAAAAAACCTTGATGCGTTCAAATATGACCTGGATTTTTGGCTTTACTCTTCTAAGTACGGCTATAACATACTTCTTTACGGGAGCCTATAATTTTGTGGAAGATTGGACCGTATTCTATTATTTGGTTCCTGCTAATCTTGTGGGGGTATTTTTAGGAGATCGTTGTGCTAAAAAACTTAGTCAAGAGCTGTTCCGTAAACTGACTTTGATAATAGTAACCCTGGGAACTATTATGATGCTCATAAATTCTATTCAAAGATTATAAAAAGACTGTACAAATACGATGCTTGAATCGTAACTGTACAGTCTTTTGGTTTTAAATGTTGTTTATATCGCATACCTGCTCAGAATCACGTTTTTGAGCATAGAATTCGATAAATTTTTTAGCAATAGGAGAGAGTTTTTTGTCAGTTGCCTTAACAATGGTCTTATAAAGATTGATTTCAATGTCCGATATTGGTTTTACTATCAAATCATGTCCTAGGAATTCGTTTGGTTCTGCAGGAATAATGGCTAGAGCAGCTTTTTCTCTAGCCCATTGAAGTGCAGTAAAACGAGTGGAACTTACGCTCAAGATACGAGGCTCCATGCCGATATTTGTGCAGTAACTCCTAAATATATGGTAGCAACCAGCGGAAAGGCTTAATGGAAGCTCTTTCAAGTCTGACAGGGAAATTTCTTTATCTTCGTTAAACCATTGAGTATCTTTGTGATAGGCAACAGAGAGGGCTTCTTTGCGACGGAAGAGAATTTCAAAACTGTCTTCATTAGTTACAGCTACACTTAATATGCCCAATTCTGTAATTCCACTCAGTATTTGTTGAGCTTGGTCGCTGATACCGCCTTCGTAGATTTCGAAATTTACTTGTGGATACATCTTTGAAAAATCCCTAAGAGCTTTGCTGATGAGAAGCTTTGCTCTTGAGTTAGCAACGCTTATTCTCAAAGTTCCGGACGTTCCATCGATAATTTCTTTAATTTCGTGATGAATTGAGTCTTCTATTGAGCAAATATATTTAGCTTTTTGGTAAAAAAGTTTTCCTGCTTCTGTGAGCTTTAGTTGGCGGTTTCCTCTGTTGGCAACAATTAGTTTTGTCCCATATAAGCTTTCAAGTGTTTTTATTTGTTTGCTTAAAGCAGGTTGAGTCATCTTGACTATTTCAGCTGCTCCAGAGAAACTTCCTGCTTCTACAATAGCAAGATAATTTTTATAACAATCTAGTTCCAATCAAATTTCCTCCAAATGAAGTTGTTAAAAGTTTTGTTTTGCTAAATACTATTTTAAACTAAATGAAAAACACTAGTCAATAAAAATTACTATTTAGGAGTAAAGCACAATAGTTCAATTAGTAATATTAAATATTCCAAATTGTCATTTTTATTATTTATGCCCATCGTTTATAATTTCTATGTACAGTTTTGTGCTGTATAATTTTTAAAAAGGAGGAACATAATAATGTCCCAAGGAACAAAATGTCTCATTATGTTAGCAGTAATCGCATTTTTCTTCGTAACCGAACTCATTCCCCTTGCAGCTACTGCTATGTCTGGCGCTATCGCTTGCGGCCTGTTGGGTTTCATTCCCCTGAAACAAGTATTCTCTGGTCTTTCTAACTCCACCGTAGTAC
>JAKSOJ010000170.1 GCA_024405645.1 Phascolarctobacterium sp.
ATAATTCTCGTTTCGACCAAGATCAAGCGCAAGCTGCTGCAACTAGAGAAAGAGTTTTGGCTGAGGCAACCAAGAGTCAAATTACTATTGCAGGTATGCATTTTAAAAGCATTGGCAAGGTTAAAAAACTGGCTGATGGTGGATACGGTATTGAGAAATAAGATGTGATAAAACAATAAAAATAACGAAAAAATTCCTATGATGTAAGGTCATAGGAATTTTTGTGTTTATGTATGATTTTATGAAAATATGCTAAAGCTTATAAATCTTTAATATTGCCATCTTTTAAATCAGCAATGGTAATGCCGTAAAAATAGTTATGCACTAGCTTGTCAAAATTTTTCCACATGGGAAGAGTTTTGCAGATATCCTTGCGAGGGCAAACTTCAGCATCTGGGCTTAGGCAGGCAACAGTACACATTGCTTCTTCGGTTGCTTGCAGAATTTCTCCAACGGTGTATTCTTCAGGGGATCTGAGCAGGCGATAACCTCCTCCTTTGCCACTAGTTCCTTTTACTAATTTAGCTTTCACGAGAAGCTTTACGACAATTTCTAAATATTTTTTAGAGATTTCTTGTCTTTGGGCAGCACCTTCTAAAGTAACTGGGGTATCCGTGGGCTGCTCTGCGAGATCAATCATAAAACGAATAGCGTAACGTCCTCTTGTTGAAATCATGGAATTCACCTCTTTCTATTACCTATTTTAGCACTAATGAAATAGGTAAATCAAATAAAATAAATTTTTTCTCAATAACCTATTGACAAGATAGGAGAATAGGCGTAGTATATAGGCAGATAATTCAACTAGCTTCTAAAGAAAGGAGAGGAATGCAATGTATAGAACTTCTGATAAAATGTCCAATATGTGTTGTTGTCGAATGTTAAATTCCCGGACATATCAATATGGCCAGGTGCATTCGTCTACCTTGTGTTGTGCTTGTACCTGTTTCTAGCGTTTTAATAGTAACGAAATTTGCCATTTGTCCGGGAGCTATAAAAGAAGGCTCTCGTTTTTTTATATCTAAATTTGTTTAATGAAAGGAATTTTAATCATGGCTAATATTTATACTTCTGCAGATCAATTAATCGGTAAAACTCCCCTTTTAGAACTTGTTCATATTGAAAAAGAAAACGATCTTCAAGCAACTATTCTTGCTAAGCTTGAATACTTTAATCCTGCTGGTAGCGTAAAAGATAGAATTGCTAAAGCAATCATTGACGATGCTGAAGCAAGTGGTGCATTAAAGCCTGGCGCAACCTTAATCGAGCCCACATCTGGTAATACTGGTATTGGTCTTGCTTCCGTTGCTGCTGCAAGAGGCTATCGCTTGATTCTCACTATGCCGGATACCATGAGCGTAGAACGTCGTCAACTTATTAAAGCATATGGTGCCGAAATTGTACTTACCGAAGGCGCTAAGGGCATGAAGGGCGCCATTGCTAAGGCTGAAGAGCTTGCTGCAGAAATTCCTGGTAGCTTTATTCCTGGTCAATTTGTAAATCCTGCTAACCCCAAGGCTCATTACCAAACAACTGGTCCCGAAATTTGGGAAGATACTGATGGCAAGGTTGATATTTTCGTAGCAGGCGTTGGTACTGGTGGTACTGTTACTGGTACTGGCGAATATTTGAAGGCTCAAAATCCCAATGTCAAGGTAGTAGCAGTTGAACCTGCAACCTCCGCAGTGCTTTCCACTGGTGTAGCAGGTGCTCACAAAATCCAAGGCATTGGCGCAGGCTTTGTTCCTGATGTATTGAATACTAAAGTCTATGACGAAATTATTCCTGTAGCAAATGAAGACGCTTTTGCAACTGGCAAGCTCATTGGTCGCAAGGAAGGCGTATTAGTAGGTATTTCCTCTGGTGCAGCAACCTGGGCAGCTATTCAATTGGCAAAACGTCCGGAAAATGCTGGCAAGACCATCGTTGTTCTTCTTCCTGATACTGGTGATAGATATCTTTCCACTCCACTCTTTGCTGATTGATAATAGACATAGATAAATAGAAAATCTCCTTCGTCGTGGGGCGAGGGAGATTTTTGTTTGAATAAATAGTAGGGAAAATGGATTTTAAGGAGAATATAAGAGTATGAATATTTTGAAGAATTTTGCAAGCCGTGAAGCTTGCTATATTAAACTTACTATACTAGAGGAAGAATAGGTAAGACTTGAATGATTGTTAGAAATGCCACGATAGAAGAATTTGACAAAGTTGTAGATTTTTACGACAACATTATTGATGATATGCAAGGTTCGAAATACCACCCAATGTGGCAAAAGCGCATTTATCCGACATTGGATTTTCTGAAAGAATCTATTGCAAATGGTCAGCTTTATATACAAATTGTTAATGGCAATATTGTAGGTTGCATGGTCATGAATAATTTTGGCAATGGATATGATACGGTTCCTTGGAGCATTCAAGTGGATGATGAGTTTGTTAATGTAATTCATGCTCTGGGGATAAACGTTAAAGAACAAGGGAAAGGCTATGCCAAAGCTTTGGTTCAAGAGAGCGTGAAGATTGCCAAAAACAATGGTGCGAAGGTTATTCGTTTGGATGTATTAGCTCCTAATTTACCAGCTCACGAATTATATAAAAAGTGTGGATTTGAGTTGCGTGAAACCAAGGATTTGTTTTACGAAGATACTGGTTGGACACAGTTTATGCTTTATGAGTTGGTTTTGTAAGGAGAAAGCGATAGAGGGTTTTGTATTATGATAAAAGTGTTAATGGTCTGCCACGGCAATATTTGCCGAAGCACTATGGCGCAGAGTGTTTTTGCACATATGGTCAAGCAACTGCATATAGAAAATGATTTTTATATCGAATCCGCAGCTACAAGCAGGGAGGAGATTGGCAATACTCCTCACTATGGAACTGTTGGGAAATTGCGCGAAGTAGGCATTCCTGTAGTGCCTCATCGTGCAGTGCAAATGACAAAATACGACTACGAAAATTACGATTATCTAATTGGCATGGATTCTGCGAATATTAGAAACATGAATCGCATTGCAGGCGGAGATAAAGATAATAAAATTTATAAACTCCTTAGCTTTGCTGGAATTTCAAGAGATGTTGCTGATCCCTGGTATACTGGTGACTTTGACCAGACCTATGAAGATGTGTGCATGGGTTTAGAAGGATTTCTCAAATACTTAGGTTATAAATTATAGTATAAATAAAGTTTATCTTTGTAGCATAAATTTTGGTTGACAAAATCCTTTATTGTCTGTATACTGTATACAGACAAAACAAATGAAAATGTTTTTCCGTAAAGGATACAATAGCATATTAGGTTGGGTGACGATATTAGGAGAGTCCATTAAGTTGGCACCGAAGGGGACGCAAGAACTCTCAGGTAAGAGGACTGATATCTGACAACACTCTGGAAAGCTGCGTTTGCAGCACCGACGAAGTAATCTTTCAGGTACAAAAGACAGAGGCACTTACAGCA
>JAKSOJ010000171.1 GCA_024405645.1 Phascolarctobacterium sp.
CTGGCTGTTTTGGATACAGAAGCAAAAAATAAGGCGCTTTTGGCTATGGCGCAAGCACTTCTTGATAATGAAGAAGCGATTATTGCTGCCAACGATACCGATATGATTAATGCGAAAGCAAAGGGTATGCGTGAAAGCATGCAGGATCGCTTGAAATTGACTCATGCTAGAATTGAAGGCATGGCTGTTGGTTTACGCCAGGTTGCAACTTTAGTTGACCCTGTTGGCGATGTTTTAAGCGAAAAAGTTCTTCCTAATGGCCTGAAGATTACCAAAATTCGCGTGCCGTTGGGAGTTTGTGGCATTATCTACGAAGCTCGTCCTAATGTAACCGCAGATGCTGCAGGTTTGTGCCTGAAGTCTGGTAATGCTGTAGTTCTCAAGGGTGGCTCTGAAGCTATGGAATCCAACAAGGCTATTTCCAAAGTTCTTTCTGATGCTGCAACTCTTGCAGGTATGCCTGAAGGAGCAATTCAATTTATTGATATTGCTGACCGTCAAGCTGTATCTGATTTAATTCACATGAACGGACTTGTTGATGTCGTTATCCCTCGTGGTGGAGCAGGCCTTATCAAAACCGTTGTTATGAATGCATCCGTTCCCGTAATCGAAACTGGTAGTGGTGTTTGCCATACTTTCGTGGATGCATCTGCAAATGTGGAAATGGCTATGAACATTGCTGTAAATGCTAAAGTTCAAAGACCGAGTGTTTGCAATGCCATGGAAACTCTTTTGGTTCATAAAGATATTGCAGATAAATTCTTGCCTCCTATGCTCGCAAAATATTTCGAACTCGGTGTAGAGATTCGTGGCGACGAAAAGGTTCAAGCATTTTCTGAAAAGGTTGTTCCTGCAACTGAAGAAGATTGGTCAACCGAATATGGCGATTTGATTTTAAGTGTTAAAGTTGTTGAAGACGTTTATGAAGCAATTGAACATATTCGTCAATTTAGCACCATGCATAGTGAATGCATAGTTACTGAAGATGCAAAGAATGCTGAAATTTTCCAAAAGAATGTTGATGCAGCTTGCGTATATGTTAACGCTTCTACTCGCTTTACCGATGGTGGTGAGTTTGGTTTTGGCGCAGAAATTGGTATTAGTACCCAAAAACTGCATGCTCGTGGACCTATGGCACTACCAGAATTAACAAGTATCAAATATTTGATCAATGGACAAGGTCAAATAAGATAATAATTTAATATCAAGCAAAGGAAAGGAACGTAAGAAAATGAATCATTCAACTGAACCTATTCGTGATGCGAAAAGTCTTGGACTTCCCAAAATGCTAGTGCTGGGCATTCAACATATGTTTGCAATGTTTGGCGCAACAATTTTGGTTCCGATTTTGGTAAACTCCTTCTTTGGTGGTCAATTGACTCAAGGTGTTACTGTTGCGGTAACCTTGTTTTGTGCAGGGTTTGGCACTTTGTTTTTTCATGCATGTTCTAACTTTCAAGTTCCTGCATTTTTAGGTTCATCCTTTGCGTTTTTAGGTGGTTTTGCTACCGTTGCTGGTCTTAAAACCGGTATCTATGCTGGAATGAGCGCAAATGATAAGGTTCTTTACGCATGTGGTGGTATCGTAGTAGCTGGTATGGTTTACTTGGTTATGGCTGCTGTTATTAAAACTATGGGCGTAAAGAAGGTTATGAAATACGTTCCTCCTGTAGTAACTGGTCCTATAATCATCTGTATCGGTTTAGGCCTTGCGGGTGTTGCTATTGGTAGTGCTTCTACTAACTGGACATTGGCTCTGATTGCTCTTGTTACCATTATTATTTTCAATATTTGGGGCAAGGGGATGTTTAGAATTATTCCGATTCTCATGGGCGTTGTTGTTTCTTACGCAGTAGCATTTATTATGCATTCCATGGGTATGACTAATCCTGATGGTTCTGCAATTCTTAATTTCAAACAAGTTGCTGAAGCTGGTTGGATTGGACTTCCTCCTTTTGCTATGGCTAAATTTGATATCAGTGCAATTCTCATTATGGCTCCCATCGCTGTAGCTTCTATGATGGAACATATTGGTGATATGTCTGCAATTTCTGCAACTGTTGGTAGAAACTTTTTAGTTAATCCTGGTCTCCATAGAACTCTGGTTGGTGATGGTGTTGCGACTTCTTTAGCAGGTTTAATTGGTGGTCCTGCAAATACTACCTATGGCGAAAACACTGGCGTATTGGAACTGTCCAAGGTTTATGATCCTCTGGTAATTCGTATCGCTGCTGTGTTTGCAATTTGCCTGAGCTTTATTCCTAAAGTATCTTCTGTCATTAGTACAATGCCAGCTTCCATTATCGGTGGTGTAAGCTTTATGCTTTATGGTATGATTAGTGCCATTGGCGTTAGAAATGTCGTTGAAAATAGAGTTGACTTGACCGTGTCTAGAAACTTAATTATTATGGCTGTTATTTTTGTAAGCGGATTAGGTTTCTCCAAAGGTCTGACCTTTGCAATTGCTGGTACATCTATTACATTAAGTGGTATCGCAATTGCAGCTATTGCTGGTATTCTTTTGAATATGATTTTGCCAGGTAATAATTATGAATTTGGCGAAAATCCAGATGGCGATATTTATAGAGGGGTTAATGTTTATACAAAAAATAATGAAGAATAAGAGGAGCGTGAATTAAAATGGAAAATAATAACGTAGTAATCTTTGAACACCCTTTAATCAAACACAAAATTTCTATCTTAAGAGATATCAATACCGGTACCAATGAATTTAGAAAAATTGTAGAAGAAATTGCTATGCTGGAAGGTTTTGAAGCATTATCCGACCTTCCTACTGAAAATGTAGAAATTAAAACTCCGCTTGAAGATTGTATGTCTCCTAAAATTGCTGGTCCCAAACTTGCAATCGTTCCTATTTTACGTGCTGGTTTAGGAATGGTTCCTGGCATTACTGCTTTGGTTCCATCTGCAAGAGTTGGTCATATCGGTCTTTATCGCGACGAAGTGACCCATGAACCACACGAATATTACTGCAAGCTTCCTACCAATATTGGTGAACGTACTATTGTTGTAACAGACCCTATGCTGGCAACTGGTGGCTCCGCTGTTGATGCAATTACCATGATTAAAGCCAAAGGTGGCAAAAAGATTAAATTTATCTGCATTATTGCTGCTCCTGAAGGTCTGGCAAAACTGCAAGCTGCTCATCCTGATGTACAAATCTACATTGGCCAAATGGATCGCGAACTGAATGCAAATGCTTATATTTGCCCCGGTTTAGGTGATGCTGGCGACAGAATTTTCGGTACAAAATAATCATTTTTTCAGCATAATTAAAATTCTAAAAAGTAATGAATATTACTAAAGGCTCAAAACGTAAGTTTTGGGCCTTTTCTCTTGAAAAATAATATTTCTCCCTATATAAAATTTGACAGAAATATGATAAAATAATTAGTACTCAAAATGGGTGACTATGT
>JAKSOJ010000172.1 GCA_024405645.1 Phascolarctobacterium sp.
ATAAATAAATCTATTATTTAATTTTCATAAAAGGAAAGGAAGATGAAAATGAAATTAATGAAAAAATTATTAGTTGCTGGCGTTATCGCTTCTTTGGCAATCGGTGCTCTCGCAGGCTGCGGCGGCGAAAAGAAAAAAGAAGAACCTAAAGCTAAACCGGCTGCTGCAGGTCAAAAACTGAAAATCAATTTCCCGACTGCCGGTGCAGCTGGCGCTCTTTATGCAGTAGGCGCTGCTATCACCAACAACTGGAACCAAACTGTTCCTTCTGTTAACGCTTCTAGCCAAGCATCCGCTGGCGGCATTGCTAACCTGAACATGGTATCCGAAGGTGAAGCTCAAATCTCCATCGCTATTTCCTCCAACGCTTATCAATGCTTGAACGGCACTGATAGCTTCAAAGGTCATGCTTACAAAGATTTGAAAGCTATTGCTGGTCTTTACATGAACCCCAACCAAATCGTTGCTACCGACAAATCCGGTATCAAATCCTTGGCTGATATTAAAGGCAAAAAATTTGCTGTAGCTGCTGCTGGTTCTTCCGTATATAACGAAGCACAAGCTCACTTGACCACTGTTGGCATGAAATTCCCTGACGACCTGAATGCTCAACTTATCGGTTTCGCTGCTGCTGCTGACCAACTGCAAAATGGCACCATCGACGGCGCTTGGATTATGTCCGGTGCTCCTGCTGCTGCTGTATCCCAAGCACTTGCTTCTAAATGCCATCTCGTAAACATCGACGATGCTACTATGGCTAACTTGAAGAAAAACTATCCTTGGTATGCTCCTTACACCATCAAAGCTGGCACCTATCCTAACCAAAAAGAAGACATCAAAACTTCTGCAATCAAAATGGTTATGTTCTGCCGTGGCGATCTGCCTGAACAAGTTATCTATGACCTGACCAAATCCTTCTGGACCAACATTGATAAACTTGGTGCAGCTCAAAAGAACCTGAAAGGTTTGAAGGCTGAAGATGCTGTTAAAGATATTTCTAACATGCCTTTGCATCCTGGTGCTGCTAAGTACTACAAAGAAATCGGCGTACTTAAATAATTAAAGCTTGCGATAATCGGTTTATACTGCGTTGAAATTCAAAAAGGACAAGGGTCCGTACGTTTTAGTACTGTCCCCTTGTCCTTTTTTCTTTCTGCCTTGTCTAAACACGATTCTTGCAAACTTTTATTTTTGGTGAATTGTTAAATAAATGTTTAACAATTTATGAATATTAGTTATATAAAATTAATATTTATTAATAAATCTCTCAATAAGGAATGGTAATAGATTTCGCTTTGTGGTATAATGGACGTTGGAAATGTGTCTTTTTAGACATCTTAGGAGGAAGTCATGTTTGACGATATTCATGTAGTTGTTGATAGTGTATCTTCTATACTAGATACAGATTTGAAAAATGATCCCCGTATAGATATCCTTCGTCTTGTTACTCGTCATGGCGATTTGGAATGGCGAGATGGCGATAAGAGTGAAGAAGAACTTTTTGCTATGGTTGAAAAGACTGGTGTTCTTCCGAAAACTAGTCAGCCTGCAATTGGTGAAATGATAGAACTTCTTACCAAGCTTACTGATGCTGGTAAAAAGGTTATTATGATTATGTGTGATAGCACCTTGAGCGGTACTTATGCTACTGCTTGCATGGCGGCTAAGGAAGTAAATAGAGCTCGTAAGAGCAATGATGTTAGAGTAGTTGATTCCAAAACCTGTTCCGTTCCTATTTTAGGCGTAGTAAAATGCGTTTTGGAAGAGATTGAAAAAGGTACTACCATTGATGCAGTAGAAGCATTGGCTAACGATTGTGTTGATCGTACAGAAACCTATTTTACAGTTGATACTTTGGAATATTTGCACAAAGGCGGACGTATCGGAAAGATTGGTGTTCTTTTCGGTAATATCTTCGGCATTCGTCCCATCATCCACACAGATGAAAAAGGAACCCTGGAGGTTGCTGATAAATGTCGTTCTCGCAAGAAATCTTTAAAGAGAATTCTTGAATTGTGTTGCGCATGTGCTCCTATAGAAGAAATATTTGTTGCTCACGGAGCCGCTCAAGAAGATGCAGATTATCTTCTTAATTACATGAAGGAACAATTCCCAGGAGTTCCCTTTATGCAAACTAAAATTGGTTCTGTGTTGGCTTCACATCTAGGACCTGGTGTAATTGGTTGTTTCGTAAGAAGACGCAAGGTCTAAAGAAAGGATTGTTTTTAAGATGGATCAAGAAGCAAGATTTATCACTGGTAAACAATTTAAGGATATGCTTTTAGGAGCCTATCATAGCTTTGAAAAGAATTATGAAAGCATCAACGATTTGAATGTATTCCCAGTTCCTGATGGTGATACTGGTACTAATATGATGCATACCTTGGCAAGTGTTGCTAAGGAAGTTAGTAAAATGCCTGACACCTGTGACGCTGGTGAAGTAGGTACTGTTGCTGGACGCGCAGCAATCATGGGGGCTCGTGGTAACTCAGGTGTTATCCTTTCCCAACTTTTGCGTGGTATTGGCAAAGGTACTGCTGGCAAAAAAGTCCTCACTCATACCGAATTTGGTAAGGCTTTCCAATATGGCGTATTGTATGCTTATCGTAGCGTATCTACTCCAGTAGAAGGTACTATCTTGACTGTTGCTCGTGGTATGGCCAAGGGTACTTATAACAAGATTCGTGGTGAGAATACTTTCGTAGAAATTTTGCAAGCTGCTATTGAAAACGGTAAAGAATACTTAAAACGTACTCCCGATATGCTCCCTGCTTTAAAAGCTGCAGGTGTAGTAGATGCAGGTGGTCAAGGCTTGATTGTTTTCTTCGAAGGCTGCGTAGCTGGTATCCAAGGCAAGGACTGTGAAGTTCTTCCTATAGAAAAGAGCGCTAAACCTGTTAATCGTTCCCAAAACATTGAACCTCTAGATTTGGAATTCCCCTATTGCACTGAATTTATCGTTAAAGGTGCAAATGTAGATAAACAAACCGTATGCGATGCTTTGACTGTCTTTGGCAACTCCATGATTGTTGCGGTTGTTGATGATATTGTTAAGGTTCACATTCACACTAAAAATCCTGGCAATGCCTTGAATACTGCTCAACAATGGGGTACTTTGCATGATATCAAGGTTGAAAATATGGTTGACCAGCATGAAAACCGTCTTTTCCAATCTGATGCAGTACCTGCTCCTGTGACAAAAAGTGGTATTGGCGTATTAACCGTTGCTGCTGGCGATGGTATTGCTAAGATTATGCATGAATATGGCGCTGCTGAAATTATCAGCGGTGGTCAAAGCATGAACCCGCCTGTAGAAGATTTTGTTAATGCAATTGAAGCAGGCTCTTATGAACAATATATCATTCTGCCTAACAACAAAAACATTATTTTGGCAGCAGAACAAGCTCGTAAACTTTTAGGCGACT
>JAKSOJ010000173.1 GCA_024405645.1 Phascolarctobacterium sp.
TATTAAAAATAAGTAGTTTCTTTATAGATCAGGTATTGGTGCAGGCAAATATTTATCGTTCTATACCATTTAGTACAATTGCTATTGCCTCCTTGCCACCATGGAGCTATGGTCTATATTATGGAATTTTGATTCTTTGGCTAGATAAAGGCGTTGTTAAAAATTTGGAAAACCAAGATAGAAAACAATATTTAGCGGGATTGTCAGCCATATTTGTTGCTGCCTTTTTGTGGTCGAATTTTCTTCCCAATCCATTTGCTGTTTATTTTTTGGATGTCGGGCAGGGTGATTGCGCCGTTGTCGTAACGCCTTTTAGAAAAATAATTGTCTTTGATACAGGTGGATTGAAAAGTTTTGATACTGGCTCAAATATCTTGGCGCCATTTTTAAGGTCTTTTGGGAAGAAATCCATTGATTATCTTGTTTTAAGTCATTATGATTATGACCATGTAGGAGGCTTAAAGGGGCTTTTGCGAAATGTTGATGTTAGGACTATCATCATGCCTCGAGAAAGACTAACAGAGGCTTCAGCTCCTGTTTACGAACTTTGCAAAAGTAGTAATGCTAGAAAAATTGTGGCGGAAGAGGGTATGCAGTTTTTAGTAGATGGGGCTCGTTTGGAAATATTAGGTACAGGAGATCTGGAAGGACAAGGAAATGAAGCAAGTTCTGTGGTTCGAGTGTCATATAAAGGTAGGAGTATTTTGTTTACAGGCGATATGGATGCAGCAAGAGAAAGCAACTTTTATGCTAATCCAAAAGCAGATATATTAAAAGTGGCTCATCATGGCTCAAAAACATCATCAACACAGGAATTTATTGCTCGAGTAAAGCCTAAATATGCAGTTATATCTGTAGGTGCTCGTAATCGTTACGGTCATCCTAATAGAGAAGTTATTAATACTTTGAAGGATTCTAGAAGTAAGGTTTTACGTACTGATGAACTGGGGTGCATCAAGCTCGCCTTAATATCTGATGAATTTACATTGGAGCGCTAGGGACAAATATGCTATAATAAAACAAATCACCCCCACAAGGAGCCATCTATGGAAATCAAACCCGAGGATCTAATCCTCCGCCTAAAACTTCATAAGCCCTTGCCCCAGCCCACGAACATAATCCTAGCAGTGGGTACGGAAGGATACTACCGCACAGAGATTACGAAATACATGGCGGATTATGTGTATGGGGATACTCCTGACGAGGATAGGGAAATAACCTATTTCGAGAAGGATACGAACGTGAAGGAGCTGGAAGCTGTAATAAATACCTATCCCTTCTTTTCCGGAACTTCTCTGATTATCCTGCGCGATGAAAAGCTGTGGAAGGTGGATAAGGATAAGGTTAGCGAGGCGAAGAAAAAGCAAATAGAAGAGCTGGCAAGGATTATGAGCGATGTGCCCGACTATTGTACGATTCTTATCGTGGCAGAGAGTATGGACAAGCGTATGAAGCTCTATAAGACCTTGAAGGATATTGCTTTGATTGCTCCTTGCGATAGTATTAAGGTTAGGGATATCGCCCCTTGGCTGAACGCACAGGCGCAAAGCTTGGGTGGACGCTTTGAGTATGACGCAATACCTGCCATTATGGACTATCTGGCAGCTGCAGAAGAGGCTCCCTTGGCCTTGTTGACCCAGGAGATGGAAAAGCTTGCCGTATATGCTGGGGAGCGTAAAACATGGACGAAACAGGACGTGGAAACGATTTTCTCGGCCCTTCCAGAAGCAGCGTTTTATGCCCTGAACAATTTTATCGCGGATAAAAATTTAGTGGAAGCATTGAACCTTTTGGCTGACGAAAAGAAAAAGGGTAAGCATATTTTAATGCTTTGCGGTGGAGTGCAGGCTCAGCTGAGAAAGATGCTGCGCATCAAGGAGCTGGCAAAGCAGGGCTATGACCAAAAGGCTATAGCAGCGGAACTAAAACTGCATCCCTATGTCGTAAAAATGAGCATGCAGCAATGCAAAAACTATACGGAAGAAGCTCTGCTGAAGGCTCTTATGGATGTAGGCGAGCTGAACAAAGGATTACGCAAGGGTGGACGCGATTTTCCACGCTTTGAAGAAATACTTGTAGAGCTGATGGGGTAAGAATAATTATGCATTAATTAACTTTCCCGTTTGCCATTTGCAAATATTTTTGTTATAATTAAACTGTCAATGAGGACTTTCTTGAGGGATTGGTATGTCCCAATTGAGAAAGTCCTTTTGCGTTTCTATTCGGAAGATTTAGGGAGCGGACGGATAGGACGATACGTGATAAAAATGCATTTCGCATTAATAATTAGTATGGGGGAGAAACACTATGAACAAAAAAGATTTGTTGTATGTAATTAAACCGGAACAACAAAACGAAAAAGACTTAAAAGATTTGCTTGCTGAACATAGTGAGATTAAATTCGTGTCTTTGATGGGTATTGACTTCGCTGGTAACGATACCGACGAAAAAATTCCTGTAAAGGCATTTTTAGAAGATATGGACGCTTTCCTGTATGGTAGCGCTGCACAAACCGACGGTTCTTCCGTAGTATTGACTGGTATTGCAACTCTGAACGACGCACGTGTTGATATGAAGGCTGACCGCGATGTTAACTGGTTTGTTGACTATAACTATGAACACTTTGACGAAGAAACTGGTCGCATGGTTGGTACCCTGCGTATTCCTTGCTTCCTCGTTCACAATAACGAAATGGTTTGCTCTCGTTCTATTCTTAAGAACACCATGGACTATGTTGAAGCAGAACTGTTGGCTCTCTTCAAAGAAAATCCGAAAATTGCAGGCCTTGAACATATCGATGTTAATGAAATCAAAAAGATTGTTTTCACCAACGCAACCGAACTGGAATTCTGGGTTAAGACTCCGAGAGAAAATGCTTCTATCGAAGCTTTGAGCTCTTCCCAAGTAATGCAAGAACAATATTGGGCACGTACTCGTGGCAATGTTCGTACTGCTTTGGAAGAAGTAATCGACGTTTTGGATATGTATGGCTTGGAACCGGAAATGGGCCATAAGGAATGTGGTGGCGTTAAGGGTCAAATCGACTCCAACGGCCATATGCTCCACGTTATGGAACAATTGGAAGTTGACTGGAAGTTTGCTTCTGGCGTTCAACCTTCTGATAACGAAGTCCTCGCTCGTACCCTTGTTAAAGAAGTATTCCGTAAACACGGTTTGGAAGTAACCTTCCTTGCTAAACCTATTCCTGGTGTAGCAGGCAGTGGTGAACACGTTCACGTTGGTATTGGTGCCATCATGAACAATGGCAAGTTCGTTAACCTCTTCTCTCCTAAAGATATGGATAAAGAGTTCTTGTCCGCAGTTGGCTTTGGTGCTCTCATGGGCCTGTTAAAGAACTACGAAGTTACCAACCCCATTATTTCCTGCACCTTGGACTCCCTGAATCGTTTGAAACCCGG
>JAKSOJ010000174.1 GCA_024405645.1 Phascolarctobacterium sp.
CCTGGAACCTTTACTGAGGCTGCTGCTATGGTTTCTATGCGTAAGCTTGCGCAAGAAGGCTATACTTCCTTAGTTCCTAAAAAGAATGGTTCTTTGCGTTTTCTTGATTTCTATTCCGGAGAAGGTGAAAATGCTAGAAGCACTCATCGCTTCCAAGTACAGGATTGCAACTACAATCCTCAATGTGATGAAATTAAGGCTATTGTAGATTTATCGGATGATGGGAAATTCATGGTTAAAAACTTTACTGGTACTGCAACCGTAAATGGTACTGAAATCCGTTTTAGAGAGGACCATAGTCTGAATGGTAAAATTTTGGGTGAAATGAACAATGGCGAAACCGTTACTGTTTATGGCTACGAGAATGCTGATAACATTAATTGGGCTTTAGTTAAACGCCAAGATGGAACTATGGGCTATATGGCCATGCAATATCTTGTAGGCATTGATCAACCTTGAAATTAAGACAAGATTGGGATAATCATATTGAATTAAGGAGGCTAATATGAATAAGAAATTTTTTGTTAGTGCTGCGCTTGCTTTAACACTTTCCCTGGGATTTGCTAACTTAACCTTTGCTAATCACGAAAATGGTGATCCCTATGAAGGTATGTGTCAATCCACCGGTATTTATACTGATGTAAAGCTTCCTACTAAAGAATTAGGCAAAAATAAAGAAGCAAGATTGGTGCAACTATTTGGGCAATGTGGCGATAATCCAAATGTTCTTATTATAGACTATATTGATTGTCCGTTCCGCGATTTTCCTCCTCGTCATAGACATAATATTCAGGTTTTTGAATCTGATAAAAAAGGCAAGCCCTATTGGAAATATGTCTATAATCGCGTTTATGTTACAGATGACATAAACCATAATGTGCTCGAAAGAACTCGTAAGGAAATTGATAAAACTGTTTTCATTAACGTTGTCATTAATGATATGACTCGTTTAACTGTGGAAAGATTTACTTCTGCCAAAGTTGGTTCTCCTATTTTCCCGCATGCAGAGGGCAATATTATCTGCAATAGAGGCTCCGAAGATGAGGGCCTTTTGGAACGAGGCTATATGGATTACATGCAAGACATGAATAAATAAGCTTTGAACTACGTCACATGGACAATATAAAAAATCCTCTAGATCAGTAGTGGTCTAGAGGATTTTTATATTACTTCAATTTTTATTTTTGCATGTTCAGCATGAAGAGCTTGTCTGCTTCATCTTTTTTAGCGGATTTTACAAGAGCAAGCACGTTGTTGCCAGCATAGGTCAGGAGATTAATACCTCTTTGACCATTGAAGAGTTGGTCTGCACTAATGAGATCGATGATTTGACCATCCTTTTTGTTGAAAACATTGATTTGGCGGATGTTTTTATCGAAAACATAAATGAAGTCAGAGGTAACAGCAATGTCACCAGCACTAGCAAGATAGCCAGGCTTTCTTTCTTTATCGTGCTTTCTGCCGATGATATATTTTTGCTTGCCGTCCAAACCATATACGCCTACAGCGCCTACGCTCATTTTGCCATCAAGAGTGGAGCCAAAGAGGTAAGCATTGGTGCCATCGCAAGCTAAACCGTTAGGGGTAGTGAGCAGGCCATCTCTGTTTTTGGGAATAACCAGGTTGATTTCCTTACCGATTTTGCCTTCGCTCATATCCATCATCTTGATATCACTGCTGCTGGAGAAGGGCATTGCCGCAGTTTTGCCAGGAACAGCAACTACGCCATAAACAAAGCGGGGATAGATTACACTGGTTTGGCCGTTAGCATCAACTGCACAGGTTTGCATTTTGTTGTCACCATAGAACAGCTTGGTACCATCGGTAGAAAGGTAGCTCTTTTTGAAAACGTTCTTCACGAAGTCAGCTTTGGTAATTTTCAGGTCAACGCCTTCCAGCTTAGCTTCGGAAATGCAGTTGGTATTGGCATTTCTGATGAAGAGCTTGTCGCCAATCTTGGCCATAGCGCCAGGATTGTCAAAGGTATCGAAGCTAGAAAGCTTATTAACATTATTCAGCTTAGCCAGTTCAATTTCCTTGCCTTGTTTCATCTTAACTTTTTCAAAGGGCAGGTTCAGCTTTACTGCGGTAGCTTTAGGAGCAGCGGGCTTTTTGTCGTCGCCACAGCCAGCCATCAGGCTAGTAGCAACCAATCCGGTCAGCAGGGCAGCAATAAGTTTTTTCATTTTCATATTATGTTCCTCCTTTATATATCACATATACAAACAACCCAAGCTAATTATTGATTTACCAAATTTGCGGCATAGGTAAAATTCATTTCTTTATGTCCACTATCTATAGCAGCAGCGAGTACCTTTAGAAAAGCTTCTTCATCATAAAGCTTACCATCGCTAGCCTCTATTTTTTCATCGTGGTCAAATTTATCCGGCAAATCATAAACCTCAAAGGCATTATGCAAAATACAAACGTCTAAACCATTGCGTTTTATATACATGCAAGGCTCATAGGGATGGCTGGATAATTCGTAGCGTTGATTGTTATAGACAAAAAGAACTTTATTTTCAGTAAGCTTTAGCAAGACCATATTGTCATACGTTCTATACTTGCGGCAAAAGATTTCCTTTTCTGCATAAAGTTCTTTATCTAGATACTTGTCTAGAAGTTCGTCAAGCTTGGCATCCTGTACAGCAAGTTCATAGGTCCATTTGGCTTTATCGTCAAAAATCAGATAACCCAAGGTCTGCAAATCGCACACAATCTTCCAGGTAAAGTTATGCATGGGTGGTACATAATCAGCTACTACGCTCATAAAATCAGAGAGCATGGTATCCTTGGTGTATTCTAAAGGACATCTATGGGGAGCATGGCAGTCATCGCCCATGGAAACACTCTGTCTTTCTGCATAAACAAGCAAAGTCTCTTTATTAGCTGCTTTATCCTGTTCTTTGCTTTTATTTTCTCTTGGCTTCCCACAGTCGCCACAGAAATTTCCCTTGGTGTTTTTAAAACCACATTCTGTGCAGTACCAAGTATCGCTAGCAAAGACAAGGGGCTTGTCATCTTGTTTTGTAAAATTTCCACATCTGTAGCGATCGCGCTGTGCTCTGGAAATGTGACCATTAGCGTAGGCTTTGTCGATGAATTCGGAAAGCTCTACCTCGTCTATGCTGTAAAACTCTCTTGCCATAAAGTAGGCATTGCCTACATGGGCCTCTTCTTCCTCGACAAAATACAGGTTACCGTCGTCGTCTCTGCCGATATAGGTATCGCTGTGATTATGAGCGTTAATGCTAACGATAAACAGCTCTTCACATTTAATGTCTATATAATACATTTTGTCAGGTGATAGTTTCTTTTCTACCTTATACATAGCTCTAACCCCTAATCTAGTTTTATCACAAACTTACTTATATTATATAACGATAGGAGTACTATAAGTCAATT
>JAKSOJ010000175.1 GCA_024405645.1 Phascolarctobacterium sp.
ATTGAATTAACTAAAGCAATTTCTTCAGCGGTTAATGTTCCTGTTATTGCTTCTGGTGGTGCAGGTAAATTGGAAGACTTTTACGAAGTTTTGACAGAGGGCGGCGCTGACGCAGTGCTTGCTGCTTCTGTTTTCCACTACAAAACCTTCACTATTCGTGAGGTTAAGGAATACTTACAATCCCGTGGTATTGAGGTGAGACTTTAATGGCTTTTGATATTAGTACGATTAAATTCGACGAAAAGGGACTTGTGCCGGCTGTGGTTCAGGATGTTGAAACTAACGCAGTTGTAATGTTGGCCTATATGAATGCCGAATCCATCAAATTGTGCTTGGAAACTGGTTATACCTGGTTTTGGTCTCGTAGTCGCCAAGAACTATGGAACAAGGGTGCCACAAGTGGTAATATGCAAAAGATTGTAGAAATGTATTACGATTGTGATGCAGATGCGATTCTCGTAAAGGCTAAACTCAATGGTCCTGCGTGCCATACTGGTTCATATTCCTGTTTCTTCAATAATTTTTATAAGGCATAAAACTAATAAAAAAGAGACTCACTCTAGTTGTAGTTTAGACTAGAGTGAGTTTTTGATTTTTCCCCTAAAGTCAAAAAAGTTTTTAAAAGTCAAAAATATCTATTGACTTTTCGACCTTTTGACTTTATACTATATTCAGAAAGCAAAAATTTACCTATAAGGCGTAATTTAAAAAGATTTTTTAACGAAAATCTTTTGTCATATAAATAGAATTAAGTACTAAGCATTAATCAAAGGGGGTGTTCGTAATGAACGAACGCTATAGTCAAGAATTACTTACAATTTTAGAAGCAGCTCAAAAGAAGGCTATGACGGCATATCATCAAGAGCTTACCTGTATGCATCTGTTGGATGCATTGGCTGAAAGCGATGGCTTTTTCCCGTTCTTGCTTTCTCAAGTAGGTGCAAGTGTAAAACAATTTAAAGCAGATACCGAAAATTCTTTGAAAAAGCTCCCTTCTGTTAAGGGGCAAGATAGAGGTTTAATGATGAGCGTTGGTCTTGGTAGATCAACTGCTTTGGCAGAACAAGACGCTAAAGGTCAAATTGACATTGTACATATCATTGGTCGTATGGTAACTGATGGTGACAGTGAGGCTCAAAATCTCTTGAAAAAATATGCCATCACTAAGGCTAAGGTTGATGCAGCTTTCCAAAGCTATCAAACTGAAGCTCAAGATGATGAAGCTAAGAAAACTTTAGAAAAATTTGGTCAAGATTTAACTGCCAAGGCAAAGGCTGGTAAACTTGATCCGGTTATCGGCAGGGATGAAGAAATTCGTCGTGTTATCGAAATACTATCCCGTCGTAAGAAAAATAATCCTGTACTTATTGGTGAGCCTGGTGTTGGTAAAACTGCAATTGCAGAAGGTCTTGCTCGTCGTATAGTTGCAGGTGACGTACCAGAAGGTCTGCAAAATAAAGTGCTCTATGCTCTTGACCTTGCAGCTCTTGTGGCTGGCGCAAAATTCCGTGGCGAATTTGAAGAACGTTTGAAAAAGGTTCTTAAGGCAGTAACAGATTCCAATGGCAAAATTATTATGTTCATTGACGAACTGCATACCGTAGTTGGTGCAGGTGCTGCTGAAGGCTCTATGGATGCTGGTAATATTTTGAAACCAATGCTTGCTCGTGGTGAACTCCGTTGCATTGGTGCTACAACTTTAAACGAATATCGTAAATATATTGAAAAGGATTCTGCGCTTGAACGTCGTTTCCAACCTGTTATGGTCAAAGAGCCTGGTGTTGAAGATACCATTTCTATTCTTCGTGGTCTTCGTGAACGTTACGAGGTACATCATGGCGTACGTATCAAGGATGCTGCTCTTGTTGCTGCAGCAGTAATGAGTAATCGTTATATCAACGACCGCTTCTTGCCAGATAAAGCAATCGACCTGGTAGACGAAGCAGCTGCTCGCTTAAGAACAGAAATTGATAGCTTGCCGACAGAGCTTGACGAAAGTAAACGTCGTATCCTTCAACTTGAAATTGAAGAACAAGCTTTGGCTAAAGAGGATGACGAACAATCCAAGGAAAGATTAGCTAAGCTCAAGGACGATTTGGCACAGCTTAAGGCTGATAACGATGAACTTGTAAAACAATGGGAAGCTGCTAAAGCAGGAATTTCTCGTATCAGAGAAGTTAAAGAAGAAATTGACAAAGTTCAAACAGAAATGGAACAAGCCGAAAGAGATTACGATCTTAACAAGATGGCTCAACTTAAATATGGCCGCCTTCCTGAACTCCAAAAAGAACTAGCTAAGCTTTCTGCTAAGAGCGAGGAAGAAAAATCCATGCTCAAAGAAGAGGTAGATGAGGAGGATATTGCGAAAGTAGTATCTACTTGGACTGGCATTCCTGTCGCAAGACTTGGCAGTGGTGAAAGAGAAAAACTCATTCATCTGGAAGAAATTCTTCATGAGAGAGTAGTTGGTCAAGATGAAGCAGTAACTGCTGTTAGCGAGGCTGTAATTCGTGCAAGAGCAGGCATTAAAGATCCAGATAAACCGATTGGTAGCTTTATCTTCTTGGGTCCTACCGGTGTAGGTAAGACAGAATTAGCAAAAACCTTGGCAGAAGTTCTTTTTGACGATGAAAGGAACATGGTTCGTATTGACATGAGCGAATACATGGAAAAATTCTCCGTAACTCGTTTGATTGGTGCTCCTCCGGGTTATGTTGGCTATGATGAAGGTGGTCAATTGACCGAAGCTGTCCGTCGCCATCCATATTGCGTAATTCTTATGGATGAAATTGAAAAAGCACATCAAGATGTCTTCAACGTTTTGTTGCAGGTTTTGGATGATGGTCGTCTAACTGATGGTCAAGGTAGAGTAGTAGATTTTAAAAATACTTTGATTATTATGACTAGCAACCTTGGCTCCCAAGAAATCATGAAGCATCAAGGTACTATGGATAGGGACGAGATTCAAAAGATGCTTTTGGGCTTCTTCCGTCCAGAATTTTTGAATCGCGTTGATGATATTGTAACCTTTAAGGCTTTGGGTACTAACGAAATTCAAGGCATAGTAAAACTTATTCTTAAAGAATTGTCTGATCGCTTGGAAAAACAATTGGAACTCAAACTTGGCGCAACTGATGAAGCTGTAGAGTTTCTGGCTAAGGAAGGATTTGACCCCGCATTTGGCGCAAGACCTTTGAAGAGACTGATTGTGCATAGCGTAGAAAATATTCTTGGTAAGAAGATCATCGCAGGTGAAATCAAGGCTGGGGACGAAGCTCTGGTTGTTCTTGCAGATGGAAAAATAGATGTAAAATTAAAATAATATTTCTTTAGATAGAGACTTTTCATACACCCTCCTTTCCTGAAAATGGTCGTGGC
>JAKSOJ010000176.1 GCA_024405645.1 Phascolarctobacterium sp.
GCTCAGGTAATTTTGCGTTGGGATCTACAAAATGGGGTTGTAGTAGTACCAGGTTCTAGCAATCCTGCGCATATAAAAGAAAATATTTCTATTTTTGATTTTGAACTTAGCAAAGTAGAAATGCAGAAAATAGATGCTTTGAATCGTAATGAAAAGCATGATTGGTATTAAGGAGGAACAATGAAGGTTCTAGCTATTAATAGTAGTGCTGGTAAGGATGGCAATACTGCAATTTTGATTAATGCAGTGTTTGAGGAGTTAAATAAAGCAGGGATTGAAACAGAAATGGTACAGTTGGCTGGTAGCACTTTACAACCTTGCAAGGCATGCTGGGTATGTGGTGGCAAGGGTAACTGTGTTCATAAAGCGGATATGTTCTGTGATATTTTTGAAAAATTGAAAGCAGCCGATGGCATTATTCTTGGTTCTCCTGTTTACTCAGCTAATGTTTCAGCTAATATGCAAGCTTTCTTAGAACGTGCTGCTGTTGTATGTGATATGAATCCGGGGATGTTGAAGTATAAGGTAGGTGTTGCTGTAGCTGCAGTGCGTAGAGCTGGTGCGCTCCAGGCTGTGGATACTATGAATCACTTTTTCTTAAATCATGAGATGTATGTAGCTGGCTCTACCTATTGGAACATGGGTTATGGACAAATGCCTGGTGATGTTTTAAATGACAAGGAGGCATTAAATAATATGCATAATTTAGGCCAGAATATGGCTTATCTTATTAAAGCGTTGCATAGCTAATTTTATAATTTATTGTTTTTAATATAAATAAAATATTAGTTGGGTTTTGAGTTTGCAATAATTGAAAGGAGAAAAGTCGATGAGTTTTGGTAAACTAGGCTTCGGAATGATGAGATTACCCTTGTTAGAAAAGGGCGTTGGCATGGCTAGACCTGCAAGAATTGGCATGATGCGTGAAACTTTTGCACGTGCGATTCCAATTGATTTTGAACAATTGAACAAGATGGTAGATTTATTTTTAGCGAAAGGTTTCAAATATTTTGATACTAGCTATGTGTACCATTTTGGTGCAAGTGAGAACGCTACAAAGCAGGCTTTGACCTCTAGACATAATCGTGAAGAATATGTATTGGCTACAAAATTGCCTACTTTCATCATAACTTCTCGTGAACAAGGGGAGAAGATTTTTCAGGAACAACTGGAACGTTGTGGTGTAGAATATTTTGATTATTATCTGTTACATAATATATATAGTCAAACCTACAAAGAAAATATTGAGCCCAATAATCTATTCGATTTAGCTAAAGAAAAGAAAGCAGAAGGTAAAATTAAGAAGTTAGGTTTCTCTTTCCATGATACACCGGAGATGCTTGACCAAGTACTTACTGAACATCCGGAAACCGACTTTGTCCAAATAAGTGTTAACTATTTAGATTGGAATAGCTTGTTTATCCAATCTCGCAAATGTTACGAGGTAATACGTAAGCATGGTAAAGAGGTTATAATTATGGGACCAGTAAAAGCAGGTACGCTTTCTCAGGTGCCTGCTACCGCAGAAAAGAAAATGCGTGCTATGCATCCTGAGTGGTCTCCTGCAACTTGGGCGTTGAAATTTGCTATGAGTTTAGAAGGTGTAACTGCTGTACTTTCTGGCATGACCTATATGGATGAGGTGGAAGAAAATGTAAAAATGCTGCAGGATGATACACCTTTGAACGCGGAAGAATTGGCTCTATTAGATGAGGTTGCCAAAGAAATTAGTCTTACGGGTGCTTTTCATGAAGCAGATTACAGTAAATATCCTGATTTCTTAGAAAATGGGATGCCTATAGCAGCATTATTACAAGGGTATAATCATTTATCTATTCAAGGTGATCCTACCTTTGGTGTAGAGTTAAATTATAATAAAAACTTCCGTTACAATGCTGGCATACCTGCTGGTGTAAGCTGGATTCCTGGCGAAATATTCGATAAAGAAGGCAATAATATAACCGATATGGTTAAGCAAGCAGAAAACTTTTTCATGGAGCACAGTTTCTAAAATGAAAAGCCTGGAAAAACTCCTGTACCTTTTGCAGGGCTTGCAGCTTAATGGTGAAGAATCTCTTAGAATTAAACAATGTATCAATGCTGAGGATTTTTCGACAGCACTTATGCTTCTACGTCGTAATCGTGGGGAAATGCTGGAGAAACTACACGCTAGTCAACAGGCTCTGGATGATTTAGATTTATTAGTTTATCAAATTAAAAAAATGGAAAAATGAAAGGATGGAAAGAAAATGAAAAAGACCATGAAAATTTTGACCACTGCGTTACTGTTAACTGCAGGCTTTGCTACTAGTGCTTTTGCGGAAAGAGTTGGGATTCCGAACAATACTCCTGTGGGCTCTAAAATTAAGGTAGAAAAATTAAAGTTAGAAAATGTGTGGGACAAAACCTTTAAAAAGAGCGAAAAGGTTGACCATAAGAAGGTAACTTTTGTAAACCGTTATGGTGTTACCTTGGCTGCCGATATGTATATTCCTAAAAATGCTCAAGGTAAGCTGGCAGCTATCGCTGTAAGTGGTCCCTTCGGTGCTGTCAAAGAACAATGCTCTGGTCTTTACGCTCAAGAAATGGCAGAACGTGGCTATTTAACCATTGCCTTTGATCCGTCCTTTACTGGTGAAAGTGGTGGGCAGCCTCGCTATGTACAATCTCCTGACATCAATACCGAAGATTTCAGTGCAGCAGTAGATTTTCTGTCAGTACAAGATAATGTAGATGCTAATAAAGTTGGCATTATTGGTATCTGTGGATGGGGCGGTTTAGCTGTTAATGCTGCAGCTGCAGATCCTCGTATCAAGGCTACTGTTGCTGTTACCATGTACGATATGAGCCGCGTTAATGCTAATGGTTATTTTGATGCTATGGATGCTCAAGCTCGTTATAAAGCTCGCCAAGCTGTTAGCGACCAACGCACTGAAGATTATAAAAAAGGTTATTATAAACTGCAAGGTGGTGTACCAGATAGATTAGGAGATGATGCTCCGCAATTTGTCAAAGACTATTTTGACTATTACAAAACCGAACGCGGTTACCACAAACGTTCTTTGAATTCCAATGGTGGTCGTACTTCCACTAATCCTTATTCTTTCATGAATATGCCTTTGCTTTCCTACAGTAATGAAATTCAAAATGCAGTAATGTTGGTTCATGGAGATAAGGCTCATTCCTTCTATTTCAGCAAGGACGCTTATGCAAATATGATTAAAGATAATCCGTATGCAGCTAATAAAGAATTTGTCATTATTCCTGGAGCTTCTCACACTGATTTGTACGACGGTGGTGAGAAAAAGGTAATTCCTTTCGATAAACTGCAAGCCTTCTTTGACAAGAATATGCAATAAAA
>JAKSOJ010000177.1 GCA_024405645.1 Phascolarctobacterium sp.
TGGTTCATAAAAACGCAGCATCAGATTGGCAATAGTAGTTTTTCCAGCACCCGTTTCCCCTACAAAAGCTACCTTTTCACCAGGCTTAATAGTCAAATTCAAATTTTTAACAATCGGCTTACCTTCAAGATAACTAAAGGTAACATTTTTAAACTCAATTTCACCCTTAACATCGTTTGCCTCAACAGCCCCTGGCATATCATCAATTTCAATTGGCTCATGAATCAACTCATGATAACGTTGATAACCAGCCATGGCTTGTTGATACATTTCTGTAAAAATAGTCAAACGAAACAAAGGCCTCATGAAGAGATTTACATATAGGAAAAAAGCAACCAGGTCGCTAACCTGCATACGGTCGATGGAAATATAATATCCACCGATACCCATAAGTACAACATTAATAAAATTCGTAAAGAAATTTATACTGCTATGAAAGTAAGAAAGTATGTTGAAGCTACGCATACGAGTTTTTAGCACTGCGTTAGAAGCTTGCATAAAACGAACTAACTCTTCAGATTCAGTTGCAAAAGCCTTCATAACACGAATGCCTGACAAGGCTTCTTCTGTATGTGAGGCGAGCTCACCACTCTTTTTCCGTGAATCACGGAAGCAGGATTTCATTTTACGATTAATATAAACAGTATGGAATGATTTTACTATTAAAAGAAAGGCAATAACAGAAGCTAAGCGCCAGTTCATATAAAACATCATAATGATGGTACCACTCATTGTAATAGTACAAATGAATAAATCATTAGGACCTTTAAAGCTAAGCTCACTCACCTCTGCAATATCACTCATAATACGGTTTTGTAGTTGCCCTATCTTATTGTTATCATAGAAACGAAAACTCAAATGCTGCATATGGTCAAACAATTTACAACGCATATCATTTTGGATTCGAGCGCTCATCAAGTGACCATAATAAGCAACAGCATACATAATTCCAGCATCAATGATATACATCAAAAACATTGCACCAAGCCAAAAACATAATTCTTCCATGTTTTTAGATGGTAAATCCACATTCATTATTTTTCTAACTAGAGCCGGAAATACCAAATCCATGCACGCTTCTGCGCATGATCCAAATAATACCCATATTAAGATAGCTTTATAAGGTTTATAAAATTCACAAAACTCTTTAAACATTATTAATAGCCTTCTTTTTTCTATGACAGAAACTTAAATTCTTATCTATTCCAAATATGCAAACGATAAGAACCAATAATCTTTCCTTCTGGAGTTAAGGCAGGAGCTTCAACACCAGCTAAATGTTTTTGGTCTCCACTAATTGCAATTGCCTGGCATGGACCTTCTAATTGGTGAAACTCTATTTCTTTTCCTGTATTTAAATCAACCAACAGAGCCCCGTGCGCTTTATAATTATGAGTTCTAACATTACGCCCTATAGCGCAAGCTGCAATATTATCAGCAAATTCTAGTTCTTCCATTGTACCTTTAGCCATGAATTGGTACCTAAAGGTTCCATCGGTTTTAAAAACAAACATGGAATTATTACTAGGATGTTCCACTGGTGTAGGAAGCTGCCAATTCTCTCGGTTAAAAGTATTTATTGTAGTGAAGATAACTCCATATGGCGTTACAAATCCATCACGTCCAGAAGCATTAATCCAAGAATGATCTATTTCAGTTGGTTTAGACAAATATTTCCACCAAATAATGGAACCATTATTATCAAAAAGGAAACCTCGACCATCACTTGCACAGCCTGCTAAATATTTACCATCAGCAGAAAAATTTGGACTACCACGCATTACAGTATTATTAAAGGGAGGAATTGTTGGAACAAAAACATTTTTTTGCAATTTTCCAGTTTTTCTATCGATAAGATACATAGTGTCCTTATACTTCATTGTTTCGTGGAATTCATATGCAGATGTAGATAATACGACTCTATTTGTATTATCATTCACATCACACCAGTTAATCCAAGAATCAATGTTTTCTTGAGCGGGGAATTGCCAAAGTAACTTGCCTTTTTTATCAGTTGCAAGCATACGTCCGCAATATCCACGAGAACCATCTTTACGCATGATAAAACGATAGGCATTTGCATAAACGTTGTCTTCATTATCAATGGAAATATGAACTATTGCAGGCAATGATCTTTGAAATGGATCTGTACCTACAAAGTCTGCCCCTTTATGTTTCCACACAATGTCGCCAGTACTTGTATTAATGCAATAAAGATTAGCTTCTGGACTACTTTCACCTACGCAAGCAAATGTTCCCTCCTTCATTAGTGCAACACTTACAAGTTTACCAATGCCAAGAGTACGTTTCCAAATAGCCTTACCCTTATTGTTAATAAGAAAGAGCTCTCCTCGTTCCGTACCAACAAGCCAAGCTTCTTCGCTATCAACATATTTAACAATAGCTCTAGTGAAGCCCATCCTATCGTAGTTATCAGTAGGAACATCACCCAAATAAAAGCTTATGTCTCCATTCTTTTTTCCAATATTAAATTCTTCCCATGGGGTTCTCGAGCCAGTAAGCCAATAAAGCGCAAACCAACTGAGAATCAGAATAAAAATAGCTATATAGCCTTTTAACTTTGTCATAAGAATAATTTAGTCCAATCATAAACATATCTTAAAAAGCCAAAATATAGACCTTGTTCAGATAGTAAGTAAACAAATTTACTGCTTACAATAGTAATTACAAAAATCATAAAACATATACAAGTCAAAAATTCTTTTCGTGGCCATAGTCCACGATTTTTATTGGCACTAGCAAGGAAAAATCCTCGGCTAACAACTGATAACGCTAATGTTTGAGCCCTGCGAAGACATCTAGCTAGCAATGGTTTTGCAATATACGGCAAGTGACGAATAACAGCAGTTCTTCCACTTTGAGAATCACTACGTAATTGCAAGGCAGTAATAACTTCGCCTGTTTCACTTGCAAGAACAGGTAGAAAGCGAATTGCAGTTACTAGCATAAAAGCAACCTGTGGAGATAGTTTCCATGACAAAAGTGCATTCAAAAGCTGACGAGGGTCACTATTCCAGCATACTAAAAGACCTAAAGTCATCATGCTGGCACTTCTAAGTCCTTGTACAGCTCCATACAAAATACCCTCTCTATAAATAAAGAGACCATCTGTAATCTGTCCGATAAAACCATTATCCGGAGATATCAACACAAAAAGAGGCGTACGCGGTGTCTGAGCATAGAACAATGCTTGGCTAAACATAGAACCCCAAAGCCCTAGCAACAGAAGTACTGCAAGCATTCTCCATTTATAGATACTGGTTTTAGCAAAAATATGGCTAACTAAAGTTAACGTAAAAAGAATAAATAGAGTTCGTGGATTATCCACGGTAATAATCA
>JAKSOJ010000178.1 GCA_024405645.1 Phascolarctobacterium sp.
TATCGCAGCGACTTGTATATAATACCATGGATATTTTATGGTGTCAACACCTTTTTTACAAAATTATTAAAGTTTTTGACATTTTTTCGACATATTATTTTTACATAATTATAATGAAGTGGAATTGCCCATCTCTAGTTTAATCATCATCTAAATTATTATGACAAATATCAATATCCGTGATATAATATGTTGTTGTGTTATTCGTCATAACATTTAAAATTTAATATAGAGAGGTAAATATGTTTAAAGCTTTAAAATTGTTACTTCTATCCATTTTCTGCATAGTAGAAATGGTTGTATCAATCTTTATTGGTTTCTCCAGCCAATTTGCTCCAGATAATATGGATGAAAAACTAACCCCTGATGCAGCTTCTCAATTCTATGATAATAAAGGAAGAGTTATTTACACTACCCAATCAGAAGAAAAGAGAATTCCTATTTCCTTTGAAAGGATTCCAAAACATGTTAGAGATGCTTTCGTAGCAATCGAGGACAATCGTTTCTACGAACATAGCGGTATCGACTATCGTGGTACAGCTCGTGCTTTGGTTTCTACCTTAAGCGGTCAAGAGGTACAAGGTGGTTCTACTATCACCCAACAATTGGCCAAGAACGCATTCTTAACACAAGAGCGTTCTATTAAGAGAAAAATCAAAGAAGCATTCATCGCAAGAGAGCTCGAAAGAAAGTACACTAAGGACGAAATCCTTACTATGTACCTCAACCACATTTATTTCGGACATGGCACCTATGGTCTGCAAGCAGCTTCTCAATTCTACTTCGGAAAAGATTGTCAAAATCTTTCCATTGCCGAAGCAGCTACATTAGCAGCTATTCCTAAAAGCCCTAACTACTACAACCCTTATGGCAACAGAGAAGAAGCCAAAAAGCGTAGAATGCTAGTAATTGACCAAATGGTTAAATACAACCACATTACTAAAGCTCAAGGTGATGCAGCCAAAGCCGAAGACGTAAAATTTGACCCTGGTAGCAAATCCAGCAGAGATTTACGTGGTTACTTCTTCGATTTAGTTATTTCTGATGTAATCGATAAATATGGTGACGAGGCTCTCTATAAAGGTGGTCTGAAAATCTACACCACCTTGGATACCGATATGCAAGCAGCAGCTGAGAATGCTATCAGCCATCTCCCCGACTATTATACTGATGGCAACAAGCTCACTCAGCCTCAAGTTGCTTTAGCTGCAGTTGAGCCCAGAACTGGTTTCATTAAAGCAATGGTAGGCGGTCGCGGTCAAGATAAATTCAACCGTGCTGTTCTCTCCACTCGTCAACCAGGTTCTGCTATGAAACCTTTCGTATATCTGACTGCGATGGAAAATGGTTTCACTCCTGCAACAGTTGTATCCGACAAAAACGAAAAAGGTAAATATCAACCTAAGAACGCAAGTGGCACAGAACATGGTGACGTAAGCGTTCGTACAGCACTCGTTCATTCCTACAACATTGCAACTGTTAATATCGCAAAACAAGTTGGCTTTGGTAGAATCCTTGATACTGCCGAAAAACTTGGTATTTCCACTCTTGTTAGAGAAGGCAGATACAACGACGAACATCCCGCTATGAGCTTGGGTGGCATTTACAATGGTGTTAGACCTGTTGAAATGGCATCTGCTTACGGTGCTATCGGTTTGAATGGTCAATATGTAAAAGCTTCCTGCATTACCAAGATTGTTGACCGTGATGGCAAAGTAATTTTCGAAAACAAACCTAAACTTAGATCCACCGTAAACGCTGGTGCTGCATATCTTACTACTAATATGTTGCAAGATGTATTGGTTAGCGGTACAGCAGGCGGCATGGGTATTGGTCGTCCGGCAGCTGGTAAGACCGGTACTACAGATAGCAGTGTCGATGCATGGTTCGTTGGATACACTCCTGACCTGTCTTGTGCAGTATGGGTTGGCGATGATAACAACCAACCTATGAGCATGTATGGTAGCGGTGCTCCCCTTTCCATTTGGCATAGCTTCATGATTAATGCACTTGCTAATGTTCCTGCTTCTTACTTTACAAATCCTGGTGTGGCTGTTCCCCCAGAACCAGAAATCAAGAAAGAAGAACTTGATGAAAACGGCAATCCCATCAAGAAAGATAAGGATGGCAAAATCATCAAAGATGACTCTAAAGATTCTGAAAAGCCTGTTGTAAGCACAGAGCCTAATAAGAAAAAATCCAATAAGGATAGAGCAAAAGCTGCAATGGGTAAAATTGAAGAAAAAGTTAAAAAAGTTATAGTTGGCAACAAACCTGTTAAACAACAATAATTTTTCGACAGAGCATGAACAAAACATGCTCTGTTTTTTTGTATTTAAGTATATTTTCAGTCTTGACGTGTATACAGTATACAGTCAGTAATTTTTGTGATATAATGTTAAAAATGAATTATTGTATTTTTTTAGCTTTTATAAGGAGGCTTTTATGGCAAATAAACCTTTGAAAATTGTTGAAACTGTCATTCGTGACGGTCACCAATCTTTATGTGCTACCAGAATGCGCATTAAAGATATGATTCCTGCTCTTGAGCAAATGGACGATGTAGGCTACTATGCAATTGAAGCATGGGGCGGCGCTACCTTTGACTCTTGCCTTCGTTTCTTAAATGAAGATCCCTGGGAAAGATTACGTACTCTCAAACATCATCTGAAAAAAACTCCTATTCAAATGTTGTTACGTGGCCAAAATCTTTTAGGCTACAATCACTACGCAGACGATGTAGTTAGCGAATTCTGCAAACGTAGTGTAGATAATGGTGTTTCCATTATTCGTATTTTCGATGCTCTTAACGATACTCGCAATCTCGAATGTGCAATGCGTGCTACTAAAGAGGCTGGCGGTCATGCTCAAGGCTGTATCGTTTATACTATTAGCCCCTACCATAGAGACGAAGACTTCGTTAAGCTTGGTCAAGAATTAGTTGATATGGGCGCTGATTCCATCTGTATTAAAGATATGGCTGGCCTTTTAGCTCCCTATGCAGCAGAGAAACTGGTTAAAGCTCTCAAAGCAAATCTCAGTGTGCCTATTAACCTGCATACTCACTTCACCTCTGGTATGGGTGATATGACTTATCTTAAGGCTGCTGAAGCGGGCGTAGATATTGTTGATACTGCACTCTCCCCCTTCTCCTGCGCTACTAGCCAACCCTGTACCGAAAGTCTCGTTGCTACTCTCCAAGGCAGCGCAATCGATACTGGTCTTGACTTACAAAAATTAAATTCTTTAGCTGATTATTTCAAAACTGTTCGTACCGAAATCGTTCGCGACTTCAACCTGAACAATAGCATCAATATCGACCCGAAGGTTCTGTCCTTCCAAATCCC
>JAKSOJ010000179.1 GCA_024405645.1 Phascolarctobacterium sp.
TGACTGGTGCTCTCATCAACTTCATGAAGGGCTCCGCTTCCATCGCTAAAATTGCTGGTGCTTTTGGTCCTTGGCTTATTGCAGTTCTTTCTGGTTCTGGCGATGCAGCTGCTCTTGCATTCAACAATGCTATCACTCCGCATGCAGAACAATTTGGCATGACCATCATGAACCTTGGTTCTATGGCTCAAATGACTGGTGCAATCGGTCGTTCCATGTCTCCTGTTGCTGGCGCAGCTATTATCTGTGCTCAAATGGCTGGCGTTAACCCCATGGAAATCACCAAACGTAATGGTATCCCCATGCTTATCGGTGTAATTTCCTTCTTAGTTCTGTTCGGTTGATTTTAAATTTCTATCATACTTAAAGTTTTGAGAGCCTGGTGCAAACTAGGCTCTCTTACTGTACAAAATACTATGATTTTTGATAGAATTGTATACCAACGAGTTTTATAGATTCTTAAAAATAGGGGATAGTCTTAGTTATAAGATTAATTTGTTTTACGTTGTATTTTATATAAATCAATTCAGTTTAATGTAAGGAGAAAAAAATGATTAACAAAGAGCGCGTATTAAAAGAATTTTTCCATCTCATTCAACTTCCTTGTCCTAGTTTCAAAGAAAGACCTGCAGCTGACTATGTTCTTGAAAAACTCAAAGAGCTTGGTGCTGCTTCCATTGTTGAAGACGCACAAAGTCGCGAAGCTTTAGGCGGAGATACTGGTTGCATCGTTGCTGATTTCAAAGGTAATGTAGCTAATGCTCCCAAAATTCTTTTGGCAGCTCATTTGGACTGTGTTCCTAATTGCATTGGCATTAAACCGCAAATTGTTGATGGCGTTATCAAATCTGATGGCACTACTATTTTAGGTGGCGATGATAAAGGTGGCGTTGTAGCAATTCTTGAAACCATCCGTTGCCTGCAAGAACAAAATATTCCTCATGGCGATATCCAAATTCTTTTCTCTGTATGCGAAGAACAAGGTGTTGCTGGTACTCGTACCATGAATGGCAAACTTCTGAATGCTGATTTTGGTTACGCATTAGATTCTTCCGGTCGTCCTGGCAAAATTATCTTTGCAGCTCCTGGCCAAAACAAAATTTTCGCTAAAATTCATGGCAAAACTGCTCATGGTGGCGTAGCTCCTGAAAAAGGCATCAACGCAATTAAGAAGGCTGCTGAAATCCTGTGTGGAGTTCCCACATCTCGTATCGATGAAGAAACTACCTGTAACATCGGTATTATCAATGGTGGTACTGCAACTAATGTTGTTCCTGATCTCGTAGAAGTTGCTATGGATTGCCGTAGCCGCAATAAAGCTAAAATGGATAAATTGACCCAAGATATCATCGACGCATTTGTTGAAGGTGGTAAGAAGGTTGACACTCCTGTTGATGTAGAGGTTAAGAAATCCTACGATCCTTATTGCCTGGATCATAATTCTACCTGCATTCAATTAGCTGCTAAAGCTTGCGAAGAGCTTGGGCTGGAAGTTAACATTACTGCAACCGGCGGTGGTAGTGATGCTAGCCATATCAATGGTCACGGAGTTCCTTGTACTGTTCTTGGTACTGGTATGACCAATGTTCATACTGTAGAAGAAATTCTCCTTGAAGAAGATTTGTACATGTGTGCTGAATGGACCCTGAAAATTATTGGCATGGCAGCTAAATAATAAGTCTTGTTAATTCAAAGTATAAATGCTTGGTAACTCTGACTTCTCTCTAGTAAATAAAGGGGAGTCAGAGTCAATACTTTTTGATATATAAGGGGAAATTTTATGTATTCTGTAAATAAAGATAGAGTTAATTTTTTAATTCAAGGTCTTGCACAATTTGGCAAAAATGAGGAAGGCAAGGGGATTACTCGTCTTGCATATTCCGAAGATGATAGAACTGCTCAAAATTGGTTGCTTGAACAAATTGCTGACCTGAATTTGGAAATTACTGAAGACGCAGTAGGCAATGTTTTCATGCTTCGCAAGGGTGAGGATGAAACCCTTCCTCCAGTTGCTATGGGTAGCCATTTGGACACTGTTATCCAAGGTGGTGCTTATGATGGCATGACCGGTGTAGTTGGTGCATTGGAAATCATGCAGATGCTCAAGGACGAAAAGCTTACTCGTGGCTTGTTGACCATCGTTTTTAGAGCAGAAGAATCTGCACGTTTCAATAACGCAACTATGGGTTCCAAGCTTATGGCAGGCAAAGCAACAGTAGAAAAATTGTCCAATGGTACTCGTAAGGGTGATATTTCCTTCCCTGAAGCGTTGAAGGCTTGGGGTTGTGACCCTGAAAAAGCTAGCGAAGCAATTAAACAACCTGGTTGTTTTGATTCCTTCTGGGAAATTCATATTGAACAAGGCAAGGTTTTGGAAGAAACTGGGGAACAAATTGGTATTGTTAAGAGCATTGCCGCTCCCACACGTTTCAAAATGTTTATCACCGGTACTGCAGACCATTCTGGCGCAACTCCCATGGGCTTCCGTCATGATGCTCTCGTTAGCGCAGCTAAATTAATTCTTGCTGTAGAAAAAGCTGCAACTGATGAAAAGGAACATGGCACAGTAGCAACTGTTGGCGTTATCGAAATCGAACCTGGTTCCGTTAACGTAGTACCTGGTAAGGCAACTCTTTTCGTAGATTTACGTGGTATTGATAACGATAGTATTGCTCGTGCTCTTGCTTCTATCGAAAAAGCAATGGAAGATGTTGCTGCATCTGATGGAGTAGAAATCACTCGTCAAATTTTAACTCAAGACAAGCCTGTTGGCCTTGATCAAAACTTAGTAAGTATCCTTGATGATATTTGCAAGGCTGATGGTGTGAAGTATCGCATTATGCCTTCTGGTGCAGGTCACGATGCAATGCATATGGCAAGCCTCGTTCCTACTTGTATGGTATTCGTACCTTGCAAGGGTGGTATCTCTCACAATCCTGCAGAATTTGCCAAAATTGAAGATATTGCCAAAGGTATCGACATTATGGCTCAAGCAGTTTATAAAAGAGCAAAATAATATACTATTATGTCATCCAACCGTCAGAGAAATCTTGCTCTGGCGGTTTTGTTTTTTCTAAAAATCTCTTGACTGTATTATAGGTATATAGTCTAAAATTACAGTAATTTTAGTGAATTATATTAATTTTTGACTATACGCATAGGTAATAGGAGATATAAAATGAAATTATACGAACTAGCAAGTGGGGATCAAGTATATCATTACGAGAAAAGTATAGTTGCTTTCTTTAAAGGAAAACGCAAAGTATTATCTACTTCTATTTATAATGGTGGCTATCATGAAGATTATGAAGCAGTTTATAATCATGATAGCAAGG